>NZ_CAHJWW010000216.1 GCF_903643035.1 Sphingomonas bacterium
GGGCGCGCAGGCCGGCGTGCAGCTGGCCCGCGTGCATGACGTGGCCGAGACGGCGCAGGCCCTGCGCGTCTGGCGCGGGCTGCGGGACCGGGCGCTGGTGGGATAGGTCCGGTGGGGCGAAGGGGCGGCCCTTGCGGGGAGGCCGCCCTGCCCAAGCCGGTGGCTGACTCTCGCGCGCGTCAGCGCGAGTAGAACTCGACCACGAGGTTGGGCTCCATCTTCACCGGATACGGCACCTCGTCCAGCGTCGGCACGCGGGTGAAGGTGATCTTGGCTGTGCCGTCGGGCGCGACATAATCGGGGATTTCGCGCTCGGCGAGCGCCTGCGCCTCCATCACCAGCGCCATCTCCTGCGCCTTGCTGCCCAGCGTGATCTCCTGCCCCGCGAAGACGCGGCGCGAGGCGACGTTGCACTTCACGCCGTTGACGCGGACGTGGCCGTGGCTGACGAGCTGGCGCGCGGCGAACACGGTCGGCGCGAACTTGGCGCGGTACACGATCATGTCCAGCCGCTGCTCCAGCAGGCCGATCAGGTTCTGCGAGGTGTCGCCCTTCATCCGGGCGGCCTCCTGATAGCATTGCTTGAACTGCTTTTCGGTCACGTCGCCGTAATAGCCCTTCAGCTTCTGCTTGGCGCGCAGCTGGATGCCGAAATCGCTGATCTTGCCCTTGCGGCGCTGGCCGTGCTGGCCGGGGCCGTACTCGCGCTTGTTGACCGGGCTCTTGGGCCGACCCCAGATGTTCTCGCCCATCCGGCGGTCGAGCTTGTACTTGGCGCTGGCGCGCTTCGACATGGGATATTCCTTGCAAGTGCCAATGACCGACCAGCGCCCCGAACGGACGCGGATCGTATCCGGTCATCGCCTGCGTCTCCCGGAGGGAGGGCAGGGCCGCCGCTTCACCGGAGTGCGGAGCCGTTCGCGAAGGGGCGGCGCATGACAGAAGCGCGTCCGCGCGTCAACGGCGGCGCGACCGGCCGGTCGGACCGTGACGATGCTGACGGCTGGATCATGGCGCCTTAGCCCCCGCCGCCCGCCATCCCCGCCATGCCGCTGCGGGTGGCGCGGTCGAGCATCGTCCGCGCGTCGCCGCCGTTGGTGCCGTCGATCTGCGCCCATTCGGCGAGCGTGTGACAGGTGGTCTTCGCGAACCGGCTGCCGGTCGCGACCTCGGACCGGCATACCTTCTTGTCGGGGTCGACCGGCTTTTTGTCCTTCGCCACGGCGGGACCGGCCATGCCCAGCGCAACCAGGGCGGCGAGGGTCGGGGCGGCGAGGGTCGGGGCGAGCCCGCGCGAGGTCATGGTCATCGATTGCTCCCGTCCGCGGCCGGAAATGGCCTGCACCCGGCAGGCTAGGACAAGGCCGCCGCCGGGATCAACCCGTATCCTGCCCCTTCGCCCGTTTGGAGCCGGCCAGCGCCGACAGTACGCCGCGCAGCGTCCGGACCTCCTGCCCCGACCAGCCCGGCTTGGTCAGCAGCGTGCGCAGCGTCCGGCGGGTGACCGTGGTGCGGTCGGGCGGGTAGAAGAAATGCGCGGCGACCAGCATCGCGTCGAGCTGGGCGATCATGCCCTCCAGCTCCTCCTGGAGCGCGGGCGGCGGCGCCTGCGTCCGGGGCGGCTGGGCGAGCGCCTGCGCGCCCTCGGCGGAGCCGGACAGCCGCTTGGACCATTCATAGGCGATCAGGATCACCGCCTGCGCAAGGTTCAGGCTGCCGAACGCGGGATTGATCGGCACGGTGACGATCGTGCGAGCGAGCGCGACGTCGTCGGTCTCCAGCCCCGATCGCTCCGGCCCGAACAGGATGGCCGAGCGCCCCGTCGCGCCGTGGATGTCGTGCGCCGCGGCCTCGGGCGTCACGACCGGCTTGGTGACGCCGCGTTTCCGAACGGTGGTGGCATAGACATGCGCGCAGTCCGCCACCGCGCCGGCGACGCTGTCGAACACCCGCGCCTCGGCCAGCACACGATCGGCCCCCGACGCGGCGGGGCCGGCGGCGGGGTTGGGCCAGCCGTCGCGCGGGCTCACCAGCCGCATCTCGGCCAGCCCGAAGTTCAGCATCGCGCGCGCGGCCTTGCCGATGTTCTCGCCGAGCTGCGGACGGACCAGGACGATGACGGGAGGCGGGGCGAGGAGAGGCGGGGCGATGAAAGGCGGGGCGACGGGAGGCAGGGCGACGGTAGGCGGGGCGATGGGGGAGATCGGTTCTGGCACCTTCAGGCACCTTCCGCCGCTTCGCCGACATGCCCGGCGAACTCCTCGAAGTCGCGCGCCTCGGTGAAGTCGCGATACACGCTGGCGAACCGGATATACGCGACCGGGTCGAGCGCGCGCAGCCCGTCCATCACCAGCTCGCCGATCCGCTTGGCCGTCACCTCGCTGTCGCCGGTCGTCTCCAGCCGGCGCTGGATGCCCGACACCAGCTTTTCCAGCCGGCCGGTGTCGATCGGCCGCTTGCGCGCGGCGATCGAGATCGAGCGGAGCAGCTTCTCGCGGTCGAACGGCTCCCGCCGCTGGCCAGCGCCCTCCGCCACGCTCTTGACGACGACCAGCTCGCGCAGCTGGATCCGCTCAAAGGTGGTAAAGCGCGCCGCGCACCCCTCGCACTGCCGCCGCCGCCGGATCGCCGCCCCATCGTCCGTGGGGCGGCTGTCCTTCACCTGGCTGTCCTCATGGGCGCAGAACGGGCAGCGCATGCCGGGACGTCAGGCTTCGTTACGCCTTGTCGCGCCGCAGATAGGCGATGCCCGCGCCCAGGGTGGCGCCGATCACCGGGCCGATGAAGGGCAGCGGGATGGCGACGATCGCACCGATCGCGCCGTATTTGGCCATCTTCTTGCCCAGCGAGGGATTGCCGTTGATGCGGGCGCGGACGTCGTCGAGCTTGGACATGGACTTACCTTTCATAGATCGGGAAGCGCGCGCACAGTTCGCGCACCCGTGTCCGAACGTCCGCCTCGACCGCGGGGTCCCCGCCCCCGGCATCATTGCGCCCGCCCGCGTTCGCCAGCCCGTCCAGCACGTCGGCGACCATATGGCCGATCGCGCGGAACTCGGCCACGCCGAAACCGCGCGTCGTGCCCGCAGGGGTGCCGACGCGGATGCCGCTGGTCGTCACCGGCGGCAGCGGATCGAACGGGATGCCGTTCTTGTTGCAGGTGATCCCCGCCCGCTCCAGCGCCTCGTCCGCGTCGCGGCCGGTGACGCCGAGCGGGGTCAGGTCGACGAGCGCCAGGTGCGTGTCGGTGCCGCCGGTCACGAGATCGGACCCGCGCTCCTTCAACGTCGCGGCCAGCACCTTGGCATTCTCGACGACCGCGGCGACATAGCCCTTGTAGTCGGGACGCAGCGCCTCGCCGAACGCCACCGCCTTGGCGGCGATGACGTGCATCAGCGGCCCGCCCTGCAGCCCCGGGAACACCGCGGAGTTGATCTTCCTGGCGATCGCCTCGTCGTTCGTCATCACCATGCCGCCGCGCGGTCCGCGCAGCGTCTTGTGCGTGGTGGTCGTCACGACATGCGCGTGGTCGAAGGGCGCGGGGTGCAGCCCGGCTGCGACGATGCCGGCGAAATGCGCCATGTCGACCATGAAATACGCGCCCACCTTGTCGGCGATCGCGCGGAAGCGAGCGAAATCGATGCGGCGCGGATAGGCCGATCCACCGGCGATGATGAGCCTTGGCCGACGCTCGACGGCCAGCCGCTCCACCTCGTCATAGTCGATCAGATGCGTGGTCCGGTCGACGCCGTATTGCACCGCATCGAACCACTTGCCGCTCATCGAGGCCTTGGCGCCGTGGGTCAGATGCCCGCCCGAATCGAGGCTCATGCCCAGGATCGTGTCGCCCGGCTTCACCAGCGCGAGCATCACCGCGCCGTTGGCCTGCGCCCCCGAATGCGGCTGGACGTTGACGAAGCCGCAGCCGAACAGCCGCTTCGCCCGATCGATCGCCAGCGTCTCCACTTCGTCGGACGGCGCGCAGCCCTGGTAGTAGCGTTTGCCCGGATAACCTTCCGCGTACTTGTTGGTGAAGACGCTGCCCTGCGCCTCCAGCACCGCGCGCGACACGATGTTCTCGCTGGCGATCAGCTCGATCTGCGTCTGCTCGCGGGACAGCTCGTGCGCGATCGCCGCGGACACCGCCGGATCGGCGTCGGCCAGCCCCCCGGTGAAGAAGCCGGCGGGCTGAAGGTCGTTCGATGGGGCGGGCGAGGGGGCGGGTTGAGTGCTCACGGCGGGTCTCCGTTCGGTCCCCGACGCCTTACGCGAGATGGCCGCCACGCGCCACCCCGGCGGGCATGACGGGCCGGTCGCGAGCCGCTACGGGCCTTGCCATGGCTTCCCGCTCCCGCTCCCGCGTTCCCCGTGCCGTCGCCGCGTTCGGCGGCGCGGGGCTGTTGCCACCGGTCGCCGCGGCGACCGGGCTGTTCGTGCTGCCGGCGGGATCGCCGCAGCAGTTCGCCTGGGTGCTGCTGATGTTCTATGGCGCGCTGATCTTCTCGTTCCTCGGCGGCACCTGGTGGGCGTTCGCGTCGAACGGGGAAGGCGGGCGCGAGGACGCGGCGCCGCATGCCGGCTGGCTGCTGGCGGCGGTGATGCCCAGCCTGTTCGCGCTCGCGCTGCTGTTGCTGGTGCTCGCGCCGGGCACGCGGCCGGC
>NZ_CAHJWW010000217.1 GCF_903643035.1 Sphingomonas bacterium
AACGGATAGTCGGGCAAGGCCGGGCCGTCGACCCAGCGGAAGCCCGACCCCGCCGCCGGCTTCCACCGCACGGCGCGCGCGCTCGGTGCCATCGTCGCCGGCGTCGTTTTGCCCGGCATCGCCGTTCTCGCCGTCCGGCTCGGCCTGCGCTGGGCCGGGCTGCTGTCGGCGAAGGCGACGGAGCTCGGCGACGCGGTCGTCGTCGCCGTCGTTTGGGGGGCGGTGATCGTCAACCTGACGCGCCAGCTTGTCGGCGCCAGGCAGCCGGGCGACCGACTGATCGCCGTATCCCCGGCTCTGGCCGCCCGCGCGTCGTCGCTGGCGTGGATCATCGCCACCATCACCGGCATCGGCTTCGTGGTCAGCCGAACCAACAGCGTCATCGGCGCCAGCCTCGCCGCGACCGTCGCGGCGAACTGCGTCATCGCGCTCGCCTATGCCGCGGTCTTCGGCCTTATCCTGTCCGCCCTCGGCGACGACCGAGCGAAGGATACCGACGAACAGGGCAGCGAGGCGCACGACGCGCCGGTCCGCGGGGCGGTCGTCACCCTGATCGCGCTGGCGCTGACCGCGGCCATCGTCGTCACCGTTGGCGCCGTCCTCGGCGGCTTCACCACGCTCGCTTTCCTCGTCGCCAACCAAGTTTTCTGGATCGGCGTTCTCGTCGCCCTGACCTATCTTGTCCTGCGCTTCGCCGACGACGCGCTGGCCGAGCTGTTTCGTCCCGGCCACCGGCTGGCACACTTCCTCACCGCCGTCGTCAACCTCGGCCAGCCGACGGTCGATCAGATCGGCGTCGTCGCTTCGGCCGTTATCCAAGTGCTGGTCGTCCTAGGCGCCGTCAGCCTCGCCCTGACCCCGTTCGGGCGCAACGGCGACGTCGTCGGCGCGCGCTTCGCCGGAGCGAGCGCGATTCGCCTCGGCTCCCTGGTAGTCTCGCCCCGGTCGATGGCGATCGCGGTGGGCTGCCTGCTTCTTGGGCTGGGTCTCGTCCACATCGTCGACCGCTGGCTGGCCCGGCGGTTCCTGCCGGTGACGCGGTGGGATGCGGGGGTGCGCAACTCGGTCGCGACCGGCATCCGCTACCTCGGCATTGCGCTGGTGCTGCTGTGGGCGCTGACCGCTGCCGGCCTCGGTTTCGGCCAGATTGCCCTGATCGCCAGCGCGCTGTCGGTCGGCATCGGTTTCGGCTTGCAGCAAATCGTCCAGAACTTTGTCTCGGGCATTATTTTGCTGATTGAGCGGCCGATCAAGGTCGGCGACCTCGTCAACGTCGGCGGCATCGAGGGTGACGTCCGCAATATCCGTGTCCGCGCTACCGAGATCCTCCAGCCCGACCGGACGACGCTGATCGTCCCCAACTCCGATCTGATCACCAAGCCGGTCCAGAACAAGACGCTCGGCGACCCCCGCGGCCGCGTCCAGCTGGCGCTAAGCATTGACGCCGCGACCGACGCCGCGCGCGCCCTGGAGCTGATCGCCGGCGTCCTCCACGCCGATGCGGCGGTGCTCGCCGACCCCGCGCCGAGCGTCTACATCGACTCGCTAACCCCGGGCGGCTCGGTCAACTTTGTCGCCTTCGCCTACGTCGCCTCGCCGCGCGACATCCTCCGCGTGCGAAGCGCGCTCTACTTGGCGGCGATTATGGCCCTTATCAATGCCGGGGTCCGCTTCGTCGGCGCGGCCGGCCAGGTCGTCATCGTCGAGCCCGGTGCCGGGTTGCGGGAGCTCACCGCCGACTTCGGCGAACGCCTCACCGCCCGTGCTGGCGGAAGCGTAGTTGCTTCCGACCCAGACTGATGAGGCGTCTTCGGTATGGCCGGATCGCCGCGGGGGTTGCGGTCGCGGCACATTCCAAAGTCGTCGCGCTTTGGCCCATCAACAACCACCAACGCAGTGCCTTGGTTAGTAGGCTACCCCAGTTACGGTTACCCAAAGCCGCTGGCTCTCTAACCGAAAGCAGCCGTTCGTTCAGCTAGGGATCAACGCCCGAGCGGTGATGACCCGTAGTGCGCTAGCAACGCCGCGGCATCGTTGTAGACAGCGGCGGCGCCCGCTTGACGAAGCACGTCGTCGCTAAACTTACCGGACCGCACGGCGATCGCCGCGATGCCGGCCTTCAAAGCGGCTTCGACATCGTACGGCGTGTCACCAACGACGAACGCTTCACTTGGGTCTACATCGATCAATTTGCTCAGCGCAGTGGCGAAGATATCGGGTGCCGGTTTGGTTTGCCTGACATCGTCGCTGCTGGTGGTAACTTCGACCAGCTCGCGTGCGTCGAGGAGGTCGAGATAGTGGTCGAGTTCGGCCTTCGCCGCCGACGAGGCGAGCGCCACGCGCTGTCCAAGCGAGCGGGCATGAGCCAGCAGGTCGTGCGCGCGATGAAAGGGCCGTACGCGGTCGATGAACTTGGCTTTGAAGATTGCGCCGTGGGCTTCGCCCAACGCCTCCTGGGTAGCTGCATCCGCGTAGGGGAGCAGCGCCGGCACGAGCATGTCCGTCCCCTTCCCAATCTGATCATGAATCCGCTGCCGGTCGAACTTAGCGCCGACCGCCGCGAAGGCCTCCTGCCAGGCGAGCACGTGCAGGTCGTTGCTGTCTACGAGTGTACCGTCGATGTCGAAGAGGACTGCCTTGATTGACATGCGAGACCTTCCGAAGGGCATTACCCTCTCAAGCCGCCAGAAGTGCGCGGCGACAATGATCGAGGTAGGCGGACTCGTGCACGCCTACGAGCTCGACGACGCTCGACCACAGCCACGACGGTGCATCGAGGCTCTTCGACCGCGTGTGGAGCGCGCCGGCCCATTCGTCGCGCTGATGCGTGTCGAGCTGGCGCCCATGGGCCCGACCGACGACGGCGGCGAGCGACCAGGCGACCGCGCTGGCCTCGTCCGCGGCGAGACCGTCGAGTTCGGTCTTCAGGTCCTGCGGCATGAGATCGCGGACCACGACCGCGGTATCGCCTAGGCGGGCGGCAATCATCCGCTCACCCAAGTTCGGTGAAAGGGCGCGCGCACCAGTAACAACGCGTACGGCGTTGTCGCGCGGCATCTCGGCGTCGGCCGTGCGCGGAGCCGCGGCTTTGGTCGCTTCCTTGATGTCGAGGAGCGACAGGTCACCATTGCCATGCCGCACGATCGCGGCGTAGCGCAGCCGGCCGAGCGAACTGCAGCCCTTCATCCAATAGGCTGCGTCGAGCAGCTCGAGCGGAACGTCGTCGTTGGCCCCGGCCATGGCGCTCCAGCGCTGCGTCGCGGTCTCGGACGCGAGCATGTCGGACATTAGCCGGCGCTCGTCCTTGTCCATCGGCCAATACCTGGCCCCGAGCGGAATTACCGGCCGCACGTCTTCGATGCGTTCCTTGGCCAGATGCTTCCAGCGGCGCCGGCCAGCGAGGCGCAGCAGCTTGCGCACGGGCTCGGGCTGGGCATCGATCGCCTTCGCCGGCTCGGTCAGTCCGGCGACGTAGCCCGCAGCGATCGCCTCGATCATTCGCGCGGTGACGCCGCCCGGCAGGTCGAAGCCGCGTGCCGCAGCCGCCAGAGACAGCGCCAGCCGGATGATGTCGTGCGCCGGATTGCCGATGACAGTTTGGTCGAGATCGCGGATCTGGATTTCGACGTTGCCGTCGGTATCGGCCAGCGGACCAAGGTTGCCGAGATGGCAGTCGCCGCAGATCCAGATTGACGGGCCGACGGGAACCTTGCCCTCGCTCTCGGCCAGCCATTCATAGAACTTGACCGTGCTGCCGCGGACGTAGGCGTGCTGCGATCGAGCCATCTTGAGGTTGCGCGTCTGCGCAAGGACGTCCGCTCGATCGCCGAAGGCGACAACCTTGCTATTCATCAATCCGTCGCCCCCGATCGCGCCTGCGCGAACTTGGACACATGTCAGGAGACGACGGCTGAGGCCACCCGGAATGATGTCGCAGCGGATGGTAGAGGTCGCCCGTGCGCGCGACTGCGTCAGCGAGAGATGACGCGGCTGTCCAGAGCCTGAAGCCAACACCCCAAAGCCGGTCACTCAGCCCCATTTTGTCGGCTCCCAACAGCGGACGCTGGTTCAGCTACTATTCTTGGCAACGGTGCAGCGAAGGGCCGGTCTTATGACGCCCTGCTATCTCGTAGCCGCAAGAATAACGGCGATGGCTTCATCTGGCATGTCCCAAGCGGGGAAATGTCCACTGCGCTTGAACCAGTGCAGGTTGGCCGAGGGGAAAGCGGCGATGGCACGTGTCGCCTGCCTCGGCAGGCAAAGATGGTCCTGTCGACCCCAGCCGATCACGATGCGCCCGGTCGACGCGGCAGCAGGACCGCTCTGCTCGGGGCCAGAGGCCAAGTCGGCGACCAGCGCATCGAACGTCGGCGTGGTGCTAAGCCCTGTCAGTTCGGTAGCTACAGTGTGCGGATCGAGCGCCCAGGGGCGCGCCGATAGCTGAGCGAGCAGCGCCGTACGCGATGCGAAGTTCCGGCTGAGCATCGGCAAAACGGGTCGCATCGCCCGCAGCAGGCGCCCGGAAAGGCCGATGGTAATCTTGAAGAAGCTGCGCTCCCAGCCGCGCCAGAAACCGCCCGGGTCGAGTGCGACGACATTGCCGACGCTACCTCGTCGAGCAAGTTCGAGAACGATGCGCGCGCCCATCGA
>NZ_CAHJWW010000218.1 GCF_903643035.1 Sphingomonas bacterium
CCGCCAGCGTCAGCGCCATCAGGTCGCGCACCGCGCCGCGGTCCGACAGGCCGAGCATGTCGCGCACCGCGCCCGCAGTCACCGCGCCGCCGGAGATACCCGCGTGCGCGATCGCCTGGTCCAGGATCGACAGCCCGTCACGCGCGGACCCTTCCGCCGCGCGGGCGATCAGCGCCAGCGCCTCCGGCTCGGCGGCGGCGTCCTCCTTCTCGCACACCGCGGCAAAGTGCGCGGCGAGCTTGTCGGCGGCGATGCGGCGCAGGTCGAACCGCTGGCAGCGCGAGAGCACCGTCACCGGCACCTTGTTCACCTCGGTGGTCGCCAGCAGGAACTTCACGCCCTCGGCCGGCTCCTCCAGTGTCTTCAGGAGCGCGTTGAACGCGTTCTTGGACAGCATGTGGACTTCGTCGATGATGTAGATCTTGTACCGCGCCGAGAACGCCGTCATCCGCGACGCGTCGATCACCGCCCGCATGTCGTCGACGCCGGTGTGGCTGGCGGCGTCCATCTCGATCACGTCGATGTCGCGGCCGTCCGTGATCGCGACGCAATGCTCGCACGCGCCGCACGGGTCGATGGTCGGCCCGCCCGTACCGTCGGGGCCGATGCAGTTGAGCGCCTTGGCCACCAGCCGGGCGGTGCTGGTCTTGCCCACGCCGCGCACGCCCGTCAGCAGGAACGCATGCGCCAGACGGTTGCGGCGGATGGCGTTGGCCAGCGTCGTGACCATCGCGTCCTGCCCGATCAGTTCGGAAAAGGTCTGCGGGCGATATTTGCGTGCGAGCACGCGATACGGCTGCGTCGCCATCGGTTGCGGCGGTTCATCCAGGCCAAGCGTGGCCATCAACGTGAGGCACCGGAACAGGGGAGGCGGGCGACGGACATCGCACCGTACATAGAGAGGCCTGATCGCGGCGTCACGGGGGCGTGGATCATGAAGGGCTGTCGCGGCGGATCCGTGCCATCGACCAAGACCCGGGGCATCATCGACCGCTCCAAGGAAGAAAGCCAGGGCAGCCTGCTGCGCCTGTCTTTCTTGCGGTGGGAGCCGGGACGACCCGCGACGAGAATCGTTGCGGCTGCTTCCTTCCGGATCTGACCGGGTTGGCGACGGCCGCGTCCGCCCGACTCCCATGCCTGCTATGGCGGAGCCGGGCGGCGCGGGTCAAGCCCGGGTCAATAGCCGACCGCGCGGCACACGCGGACATGGTGGCCGTGCCGATACTCGTTACGGCACTCCTGGTGGACATGGTTGTGGAATACCGGCCGAGTTTCGGTATGCGTCCGCGTCACGGTGCGCGTCACCACGGTCCGATGCTGCGCTAGCGCCACGCCGGGCGCAAGACCGGCAACGCCCACCAGCATGACGGCGGCGAGAGATGATATCTTCACGATGGCTCTCCTGCTCCTGGAGTGCGCGGGGCAGTCCGTCAGCCCCGCACGGGAATCGATGGTCCTGCCCGATCAGGCGTGAAAGCAGCGGCGCAGGCCGTGGCGATAGGTGCAGACCAGACGGCCGCGACGATAGCCGCCGCCATAGCCGGCACCATAGCCGTGACCCGGTCCATAGCCACGATCGCGATAGCCGTAGCCGCCGCTCCTGTATCCGCGATCGAAACCGCCATGCGTGCTGTGATAGCCGCCGTGATGGCCGTAGTATTGCGCTTCGGCCGGGGCGACGGCGCCGAACCCGCCGGCCAAGGCCAGTCCAGCCGCGATGATCGCTATCTTCATGAGAACCCTCCTATGTTCGTCCGGACCGTTCCGGGCGAGACACGGAAATGCGGCAACACCACTGACGATTTCCTGAACGCGACGTCCAGCCGCGAGCAAGGAAACCATGTCGATGAGAAGCCGAGTTCCAATGGTCGGGGAGAGAGGATTCGAACCTCCGGCCCCTGCCTCCCGAAGGCAGTGCTCTACCAGGCTGAGCTACTCCCCGACGGAGTCCGGTTCGCGACGGGCGCGCCCGGTTGGCTTGGAGCGGCGCCTATAGTCAGGCGTTGCGCGGCGTGCAAGCGGCTTGCTGGCGCGGTCCCCTGGAACGGACGGCGGTTCACTCCACTTGCCGATCCGGCGCGGAACGCTTTAGGCTATGTCCGGGAACGCGCCCTCCCGCGCGTTCCGGACGGACTCCGATGACCGACGGATGACGACGATCGACTGGCTCGCCCTTCTCCTCGGCATCGCCTGCGTCGTCCTCGGCGTGGTGCGCAGCGTCTGGACGTTTCCCGCCGGGATCGGGTCGGTCGCGCTGGTGGGCATATTGGCGGCGCGCGGACGCCTCTACAGCGATGCGCTGCTCCAGGTCTTCTATGTCGGCGCGAACGTCTATGGCTGGGCGAACTGGGCGCGCTCTCGCGATGCGGGCGGCGCGGTGGTGGTGGGGGGCATGAGCCTTGCGCGACGCGCCGGCTGGGCGGCCGCGTCCCTGGCGACCGCGGTCGCCTGGGGCGCCGCGATGGCGCGCTTCACCGACGCGGCCTATCCCTGGTGGGATGCGGGCGTCACCGTCGCCAGCATGGCCGCGCAGATGTTGATGGCGCAGCGATGGTGGGAGAACTGGGTCGTCTGGATCGCGGTGGACGCGGCGGCGGTGCCGCTATACCACGCCAAGCATCTCGAGACGGTGGTGATCCTGTACGTGGTCTATCTGGCGCTGTCGGTATGGGGGTTGGCTGACTGGCGTCGCGCCGCCCGCCCCGGTGCCCGGGCATGAGCCTGCGCACCATCTGCCTCCACGGCCCCGAGAGCACCGGCAAGTCGACCATCGCCCCGCGGCTTGCCGACCATTTCCAGTCGATATGCGTCGCGGAGTTCGGTCGCACCTATTGCGAGGCGTTCGGGACCGACCTGACGATGGCGGACCTCGTCATGATCGCCAGCGCGCATGATGCCAAGACGCAAGCCGCCGCCGCGACCGGCCGGCATCCGGTGATCCTCGATACCGATCCGCTGATGAGCGCGGTGTGGGCGGACATGATGTTCGGCCGGCGCGATCGGTGGTTCGACGCGTGGCGCAACACCGCGGACTTGTATCTGCTGTTCGACATCGACCTTCCATGGGTGGCGGACGGAACCCGCATGTTCGGCACGGCGGCGGAGCGGCGGCGTTTCTTCGACCTGTCGCGGGCCGAGCTGGAGCGGCGCGGCGTTCGCTGGGCGATGGTGGGCGGGCAGGGCCTGCGTCGCTACCTCAACGCGCTCGACGCGATCCGGCTGAGCGATCCTAACCGCACCAGCGGCTGATCCACCGCCCCGTCGCGCTTCGCTTTGCGACGCTGCGATGCTAACGGCACGAGGACCCCCGCTACAGGCAGCCCCCTCTCCCGTGTCCACCCCCCAGTCCAATATTCGAAACTTCTCGATCATCGCGCATATCGACCACGGCAAGTCGACACTCGCCGACCGGCTGATCCAGGCGACCGGCGGCCTCACCGCCCGCGAGATGAGCGAGCAGGTCCTCGACAACATGGACATCGAGAAGGAACGCGGGATCACCATCAAGGCGCAGACCGTGCGCCTGGCCTATACCGCCAGGGACGGCGAGACGTACGAGCTGAACCTGATGGACACGCCCGGCCACGTCGACTTCGCCTACGAGGTGTCGCGCAGCCTTGCCGCTTGCGAGGGCGCGTTGCTGGTCGTCGACGCGGCGCAGGGCGTGGAGGCGCAGACGCTCGCCAACGTCTACCAATCGATCGAGCACGACCACGAGATCGTGCCCGTCATCAACAAGATCGACCTGCCATCCGCCGATCCCGAAAAGGTGCGCGCGGAGATCGAGGACGTGATCGGCCTCGATGCTTCGGACGCGGTGCTGGCCAGCGCGAAGTCGGGGATCGGCATCGCGGAGGTGCTGGAGGCCGTGGTCCGCCGCGTACCCCCGCCAAAGGGCGACCCCGCCGCGCCGTTGCAGGCGATGCTGGTCGACAGCTGGTACGATCCGTACCTCGGCGTCGTCATTCTGATCCGCGTCGTCGACGGCGTGCTGAAGAAGGGTCAGCAGGTGACCTTCATGCAGGCGGGCACGCAGCATCTGGTCGACCGCGTCGGCTGCTTCCGCCCCAAGATCGAGCAGCTGACCGAATTGTCCGCGGGCGAGATCGGCTTCATCACCGCCCAGATCAAGGATGTGGCGCAGGCGCGGGTCGGCGACACGCTGACCGACAGCAAGCGCCCCGCCGCGACCGCGCTGCCGGGCTTCAAGGAGGTGCAGCCGGTCGTCTTCTGCGGGCTTTTCCCGGTCGATGCCAACGACTTCGAGAAGTTGCGCGAGTCGATTAGCCGGCTGCGGCTCAACGACGCGTCCTTCTCCTTCGAGATGGAAACCAGCGCCGCGCTCGGCTTCGGCTATCGCTGCGGCTTCCTGGGGCTGCTGCACCTCGAGATCATCCAAGAGCGGCTGACGCGCGAGTACGACCTCGACCTCATCACCACCGCGCCGTCGGTGGTGTACCGGATCGAGCTGATGCACGCCGATGCTTCCGGAGTCGGCGACCTGGAGCTGCACAACCCCGCCGACATGCCCGATCCCAGCCGGATCGCGACGATCGCCGAGCCGTGGATCGAGGCGACGATCTACGTCCCCGACGAGTATCTCGGCAGCATCCTGAAGCTGTGCCAGGACCGGCGCGG
>NZ_CAHJWW010000219.1 GCF_903643035.1 Sphingomonas bacterium
GGCACGGCTTGTCGCGCGGCCCGACTGGCTGGCCGAGCTTGCGCGGCGTACGGGGGTCACGCCCGATCTGGAGAGCCTGGCATGACGAGGAAGTCCGGTTGCCCGATATGCGGCAAGCCCGCGGTCGCCGCCGCCGCGCCGTTCTGCAGCCAGGGCTGCCGCGACCGCGACCTGCTGCAATGGCTGTCCGACGGTTATCGCCTGCCCGCGCATTCCGCCGATCCGCCGGGCGACACGGATGGGCTGGACAGCCCCGGCGACCGCGACTAAGCAGCGCCCTCCCCGTTCCGACGGGCGTGCCCGGGTAGCTCAGTGGTAGAGCAGACGACTGAAAATCGTCGTGTCGGTGGTTCAACTCCGCCCCTGGGCACCACTTTTCCGCCGCCGTTCTGCCGACACCATCTCCCCTCACGCGGTCCGGTGGGATCACCCGGCGTTCGGGCGCTCATCCGGGCGGCAGGTGATCCGCCGATCGCGCGGCGTGTCGATCCGGTGGGGTGCGCGGCCGGACGTGCCGCCCGCGGCGACGGACCGCGGGGACCCGCTACAGCAGGCCGAGCGCGACCAGTTGCGTCCGCAGCGTCGCCGCGTCGGCGAAGGCCAGCGCCTTCAGCCCCACCGCTTCCGCTCCCGCGACATTGGCGGCATTGTCGTCCACGAACACCGCCTCGCCCGGGTCCAGGCCGAACCGGTCGAGCGCCAGGCGATATATTTGCGGGTGCGGTTTCACCATCTTCTCGTCGCCGGACACGACGATGTCGCGGAACCGATCGAACATCGCCGCCTCGCGCCGGCGGAACGCCGGAAAGAACTCGCCCGAGAAGTTCGTGATCGCGTACAGCGGGACCCGGGCGGCATCGAGCTCGTCGACCAGCGCCGGCATATCCGGCATCGGTCCGGGGATCGAATCCAGGAACCGCTCTCCCCAGGCCGCGATCAGCTCGCCATGATGTGGATGCAGCGCGACGAGCTCCGCCGACGTCTCCGCGAACGGGCGGCCCTCGTCATGCTGGAAGTGCCATTCCCGCGTGACGACCTCGCCCAGGAACGCGTCAAGCGCCTCACCCCGCGGGATCAGGCGCTCGTAGAGGAACCGGGGGTCCCAGTCGTAGAGGACGTTGCCGATGTCGAATATCACCGCCCTGATCGGGCGGGGTGCGACATGATCCGTCGGTGACGTCAGCCCTGGCGCGCCTTGAAGCGACGGTTCGTCTTGTTGATGACATAGGTACGGCCGCGGCGGCGGATCACGCGATTGTCGCGATGGCGGTCCTTGAGCGACTTCAGCGAATTGCGGATCTTCATGGTTGTTCTGCTGACCGATGGATTCTGACGGAGCGCGATCGCCTAGGGGCTGGACGGGGTCCGGTCAACCGGAATGGGGCCGGGACCCCCCTGCGCGCTCGAGCGTTACAGCGGCGCAACGATTTGGATCGAGGGTGGACGGGCGATGCGCAAGCTATTGATGACGACGGGTCTGGGCATGGCGGCGATGCTGGCCGGCTGCGCGACGGGACCGACCCTCTTCCCGGTGGAGGCGACCCGCTTCCATTACGATCCGGTCGCGGATCGCGGCACGATCCTCGTCGAGCCCGTCGATCCCGCCGGACAGGGTCCCGAGTTCCAGACCTATGCCGCCGCGGTCCAGGCGGAGCTGGTCCGGCTGGGCTACACGCCGGTCGCGCCGGGGACGATCCCGCAGTTCCGCGTCACCGTGTCGCTGGTGCGCGGCGAGCGGCCGCTGCCGCCGCGCCGGTCCCCGGTCAGCATCGGCATCGGCGGCGCCGGCTTCTCGGGCGGCGGTGGCGGCTATCGCGGTGGCGGCTATCGCGGTGGCGGCTATCGCGGTGGTGGCGGGGGGGTAGGTCTCGGCGGCGGCGTCAGCTTCCCGGTCGGCGGCGGCCACGGGCGGGTCGGCGTGATGTCGGAACTCGACGTGCGCATCAAGCGCGGACCCGACGCGGTTTGGGAAGGAAAGGCGCAGACGATGGCCTATGCCACCGCGCCCGACGCCGATGCCGCCGCGACCGCCGCGCGCCTCGCCCATGCGCTGTTCACGGGCTTCCCAGGCGATTCGGGGCGCACTATCGAGGTCAGATGATCCCCGGCATCAGCGCCGCCTTCGACGGCGGCAACATCCGCCTCGTCGGCATCGAGGGTTCGCGCATCGATCTGGAGATCGTGCGCGACCGCGACTCCGACTTCTACCAGTGGTTCTACTTCCGCGCCGCCGGGTTGGCGGGAGGCAGGTGGACGTTCCGGATCGTCAACGCGGGCGGATCGGCCTATCCGCTGGGCTGGCCCGGCTACCGTACGCGGGCGAGTACCGACCGGCGCGCGTGGCGGCAGATCGCGGAGACGCGGTACGAGGACGGCGTGCTGGCCTTCGACTGGAACGGGGAGGCGGGCGACGTCGCCTGGTTCGCCTATTTCGCGCCCTACACGATGGAACGGCACGCGGACCTGATCGCGCGCTTCGCCAGGACGCCGGGCTTCGCGCATCGCGAGCTTGGCCGATCGCTCGACGGGCAGCCGATCGACTGCCTGTCGGTCGGCCGTGGCCCGCGCCCCGCCTGGTATTACGCACGCCAGCATCCCGGCGAGTCGATGTGCGAATGGTTCATGGAAGGCGCGCTGGAGCGGCTGGCCGACGCGGCCGATCCCGTCACGCGCGCGCTACTGGACGCCTTCACCTTCCATCTCGTGCCGAACATGAACCCGGACGGCACGCGCCGCGGGCACCTGCGCACCAACGCCGCGGGCGTGAACCTCAACCGCGAGTGGCATGCCCCGTCCGCGTCCCGGAGCCCGGAGGTGCTGGGCGTGCTGGCGGCGATGGACGCGAGCGGCGTTGCCTATGCGATGGACGTCCACGGCGACGAGGCGATCCCCGCCAACTTCATCGCCGGATTCGAGGGCATCCCCGGCTGGACCGACGCGCAGGGCGAGCGGTTCTACGAGTTCGGCCGGCGGCTGGCGGCGCACAGCCCCGATTTCCAGACGGAGCGCGGCTATGGCAAGGCGGCGGCGGGGCGGGCGAACCTGTCGATGTCGACCAACCAGCTGGCGCAGCGGTTCGGCGCGATCGGCATGACGCTGGAGATGCCGTTCAAGGACCACGACCTCAACCCCGATCCCGAGTTCGGCTGGAGCCCGGCGCGGTCCAAGGCGCTGGCGCACGCCTGCCTGGAGACGCTGGCGACGATGGTCGACCTGATCGACGTGCCGGCCCCGCGATGACCGTGGTCGTCCGGGAAGGCGGGCTGGACCTGCCGGCCGTCATCGATTTGCTGACCTTCCACCACCGCGAGGCGCACGAGGGGTTTCCCAGCGGCTTTGCCCATGCGCTCGATCCCGCCGCGCTGCACAGCCCGGACATCCGCTTCTTCTCGGCCTGGAGCGACGGGGCGCTCGCCGGGATCGGGGCCGTGCGCGCACTGGGTCCGCACGAGGCGGAGATCAAGTCGATGCGGACCGCGCCCGAGCATCTGGGTCGCGGCGTCGGCCGGGCAATACTGACGCGGCTCATCGTCGCCGCCCGCGCGGGCGGCCACGGCCGCGTCCATCTGGAAACGGGCGTCGGCCCGCGTTTCCTCGCCGCCAACGCCTTGTACGAGCGGTTCGGCTTCGTGGACCGGGACGCCTTCGGCGGCTATCCGCCCAGCCCGCACAATCGCTTCATGACCCTCGAACTGACCACCTCGCCATAGGGAGACCCGATGCCCACGCTGATCCTCATCCGTCACGGCCAGTCCGCCTGGAACCTGGAGAACCGCTTCACCGGCTGGTGGGACGTCGACCTGACCGACCAGGGGCGCGGGGAGGCGAGCGCGGCGGGCGCGCTGCTGGCGGCGCGGGGCATGGACGCGGACATCTGCTTCACCAGCCTGCAGACGCGCGCGATCAAGACGCTGAACCTCGCGCTGGAGGCGATGGGACGGCTGTGGCTGCCCGTCGAGAAGGACTGGCGGCTGAACGAGCGGCATTACGGCGGGCTGACCGGGCTCGACAAGGCGGAGACGGCCGCCCGCCACGGCGACGACCAGGTCCGCGTCTGGCGCCGCAGCTTCGACGTGCCCCCCCCGGCGCAGGAGCCGGGCGGCGCGTTCGACCTGTCCGCCGACCGCCGCTACGCCGGGATCGCCATCCCGGACACCGAAAGCCTGAAGGACACGATCGGCCGCGTCCTGCCCTATTGGAACGACCGGATCGCGCCCGCGCTTCTCGGGGGACAGCGGGTGATGATCTCCGCCCACGGCAACTCGCTGCGCGCGCTGGTGAAGCACCTGTCGGACATCCCCGACGACGAGATCACCGGGCTGGAGATCCCGACCGGCCAGCCGATCGTCTACGAGCTGGACGGCGACCTTCGCGAGGTGGAGCGTTACTATCTGAGCGAACGGTAGCCCGAGCGAGCGAGCGCGGCCACCAGGCCCCATGACGAGCGGGGCGTCAGGGGGCCAGCGCGACCGCGGCGACCCAGTCCCCGCCGCGCCGGAACGCCAGCCGCGAGGCGCCGGCGGCGGACCGCGCCCCACCTGCCGACCCGTCGATGCTGGTGTCGATCTGGGACGGCTCCTCCTCGCGCGGGCGGCCCAGCCGCTTCGCATGGGCCTCCTTGCCCGTCCAGCAGGCCAG
>NZ_CAHJWW010000220.1 GCF_903643035.1 Sphingomonas bacterium
GCCGCCGGTGGTCGCGGGCGTCGGCGCGCCGGGCGCGGACGCGGCCCCGCCGGTATCGCCCGCCGCGGGTATGCCGGGCGGTCCCTTGGGCAGGACCGACGCCTTGTTCTTCACGATCAGCTCGCCGGCCGGCAACGGCGCCACCGGCACGGGCGGGTGCGCCTTCATCAGCTTGTAGGCGTGCGCGTACCAGTCGCTGCCCGGATAGTTGATGCCCAGCACCGCCGTCACCCGTTGCGCCTCGACGGGCGTTCCAAGCTCCAGATACGTCTCGGTCAGCCGCATCAGCGCCTCCGGCGTGTGGGTCGTCGTCTGGTATTCGTCCACCACATGACGGAAGCGCAGCGTCGCCGCCAGCCACTGGCCGCGCCCCTCGTAATAGCGGCCGATCTCCATCTCCTTGCCGGCGAGATGGTCGCGCACCAGGTCGATCTTCAGCCGCGCGTCGGCGGCGTATTTCGAATTGGGATAGCGTCGCGTCAGCTCGCCCAGCGCGTCCAGCGCCTGCTGGGTGATCTTCTGGTCGCGGGTCACGTCGTTGATCTGCTCGTAATAACCGAGCGCGACGAGATAATAGGCATAGGGCGCGTCCCTGTTGCCGGGATGCACCGACAGGAAACGCTGCGCCGACTGGATCGAGTTGGTGTAGTCCGCGCCCTCGTAATAGCTGAACGCGCTCATCAGCTGAGCGCGGCGAGCCCAGACCGAATAGGGATGCTGACGCTCGACCTCGTCGAAAAGCTGTGCCGCTTCCTTGTACTGGCGCCGGTCGAGCCGGACGCGCGCCGCGGAATAGAGCGTGCCGACGTCGCGGGCGACATAGGGCAGGTCGGCATTCTTCTTGCCCCGCGCGCAGCCGGCCAGGGGAAGAGCGACAGCGGCGACGGCGAGGATGGCCGAGGCGCGGAACAGGGAGATACGCATAGCGGTTTGCCTTACCGCAATGTATCCCGCGGGAACAATCCCACCCCGATCATCTCATCATCTCAGGAGTACCGTTCATGCCCGCCACGCTGCTCGCCACCAGACGCGTCGAGAAGCCGTGGGGGCGCCACCATCTGTATCCCGGCTTTCCCGACGCGCCCGACGGCGCCGGGAAGGTGGGCGAGGTGTGGTTCCAGCCGCCCGAGCCCGAGGGGGCGGAGCTGCTCGTCAAATATCTGTTCACCAGCGAGAAGCTGTCCGTGCAGGACCACCCGTCGGACGAGGAAGCGCACAAGCGCGGCCTGCCGCGCGGCAAGGACGAGTGCTGGACGGTGCTGACCGCCGAGCCCGGCTCGACGATCGCGGTCGGCCCGAAGCGGGAGATGACGAAGGACGAACTGCGCGCCTCCGCGCTCGACGTCACGCTGGAGGACAAGCTGGACTGGCGACCGGTGAAGGCGGGAGACTTCCTGTATTGCCCGAGCGGGACGATCCACGCGATTGGGGGCGGCATCACCTGCATCGAGGTGCAGCAGAACTCGGACACCACATACCGGCTCTACGACTATGGCAGCGATCGCGAGCTGCACCTCGACGACGGCGTCGCGGTCGCGCATCTGACGCCCTATCGGCCGATCGAGAGCCCGGGCCAGGTATCGCCCGATCGCACGATCCTGGTCGAAGGTCCCAAGTTCGTGCTGGAGCGGTGGCCGGGCGGCGACCGGTCGGTGGCGCTGCCCGACGGCAGGACCGGCTGGCTGGTCCCGATCAGGGGCGAAGGCGTCGTCGCCGGCGTCGCATGGAAGGCCGGCGAATGCGTGACGGTTACGGGTTCGGAGCGGATCCACGCCTCCGCCGATGCCGATGTCCTGTTCGCCTATACGGGCGACACGCGGATCGGCGAGACCGCCTCCTGACCGATCGCGATCGAGCGTCGACGGCCGGCATGCCGACCCATGCGCCATCGTCGTACAGAAGGGGAAGACGCGCCCGGGAAATCCCGTAAAAGGGATGAAAGGTCGGCAAGGAATCGCGATGTCCAAGACGCTAGAACAACCCGGCATAGACCGGATCGCCCTGCTCGAGACGCTCGATACTCAGCTGCGGTGGCTCTCGTCATGGACGGTCCACAACGCCAACCATGTCCGGCACAAGCGCGACGGCATGAAGGTCGGCGGTCATCAGGCGAGCTGCGCCTCGATGAGCGCGATCATGGCGGCGCTCTACTTCCACGCGCTGCGTCCGCAGGACAAGGTGGCGGTGAAGCCGCATGCCGGGCCGTTGCTCCATGCCATCCAGTATCTGCTGGGCAACCAGAGCCTCGACCAGCTGCAGCGTTTCCGCGGCCTTGGCGGCATGCAGAGCTATCCCTCGCGCACCAAGGACCAGATCCAGGTGGACTTCTCGACCGGTTCGGTCGGTCTGGGCGTCGCCATCACCGCGTTTGCGAGCCTGGTGCAGGATTACCTGATCGCGCACGGCCAGCTGGTCGAGGCGGACGCGGGGCGGATGATCGCGCTGATGGGCGATGCCGAACTGGACGAGGGCAATATCTACGAGTGCCTGATCGAGGGATACAAGCACGACATCCGCAACTGCTGGTGGATTGTGGACTACAACCGCCAGTCGCTCGACCACACGACCGCCGATCGCATGTTCCGGCGGTTCGACGACATCTTCGAAACCTGTGGCTGGCGCGTGCTGACCGTCAAATACGGCAAGAAACAGCGCGCCGCGTTCAAGCGCCCGGGCGGCAAGAGCCTGGAGGAATGGTTCGAGAACTGCCCGAACGTCGATTTCGCCGTCCTGACCTATCAGGGCGGCGCGGCGTGGCGCGCGCGGCTGGTGGCGGACATCGGCGGCAAGCCGAACGTCGCCAAGCTGCTCGACAGCTTCGACGACGCGGCCCTGGCGGCGCTGATGACCAACCTTGGCGGGCATTGCATAGAAACGCTGACGGAGGCGTTCGACAGCGCCTCGAACGACAGCATCCCGACGATGTTCATCGCCTATACGATCAAGGGCTATGGCCTGCCGCTGGCGGGGCACAAGGACAATCATTCGGGGATGATGAACCCGCCGCAGATCGCGGAACTGCGCGCCAGCCTCGGCATCGCGGAAGGGGAGGAGTGGAACCCCTATGCCGGGCTGGGCGACAATGTCGCGACGCAGCTCGACGCGTTCATCAGGCAGAGCGCCTTTGCCGCGACTCCGCCGGAACATCGGGCCGCGACGGTGCCGGTGCCGGCGCGCCTGCCGGTGCCGGACGGGGCCGATCAGTCGACGCAGTCCGCGTTCGGCCGCATCCTGATGGACCTGGCCAAATCCGGCGATCCGCTCGGCGACCGCATCGTGACGACCGCCCCCGACGTTACCCAGACCACCAACCTGGGCGGCTTCGTGAACAGGCGCGGCCTGTTCCGGCGGGCGGAACTGGCCGACGTGTTCCACAAGGCGAAGATCCCCTCCGCGCAGAAATGGTCGGGCCACGGCGCCGGCCAGCATATCGAGCTGGGCATCGCGGAGAACAACTTCTTCCTGATGCTCGCGGCGCTCGGCCTGGCCGCGCCGCAGTTCGGCACGCGCCTGTTGCCCGTCGGGACGGTCTATGACCCGTTCATCGCCCGCGGGCTCGATGCGCTCAACTACGGTTGCTACCAGGACGCGCGGTTCCTGCTCGTCGGCACGCCCTCGGGCCTGACGCTCGGCGCCGAGGGCGGCGCGCACCAGTCGATCAACACGCCGCTGATCGGCATGGGACAGCCCAACCTCACCTATTTCGAGCCCGCCTTCGCGGACGAGGTCGCGCTGACGATGGGGCATGCGTTCGACCGGATGCAGGAACCGGACGGGGGCTCCTTCTACTTGCGCCTCTCGACCCGCTCGATCGCGCAGGTCGAGCGGTCGGACGGCGAGTGGGAGGAGGACGCGATCAAGGGCGGCTACTGGCTGCGTCGGCCCACGCAGGGCGCGGAGGCGGCGATCGTGTTCACGGGCGCGATCGCGCCCGAGGCGATCGCGGCCTGGGAAGTGCTGGCGGAGGATATTCCGGGCCTGGGCCTGTTGAACGTCACCTCGCCCGACCTGCTGCATCGCGGCTGGTCGGCGCACCGCGCGGCGCGCTGGACCGGAGAGGCGGTTCCCGCCTGCCATGCCAGCCATCTGCTGTCGGCGCTGGCGAAGGGCGCGGGCCTCGTCACCGTGATCGACGGGTCGCCCGGCGCGCTGTCCTGGCTCGGCGGGGTCAGGGGCATGTCGGTCAGCCCGCTGGGCATCGACCGTTTCGGCCAGACCGGCGACCTGCCGGACCTTTATCGCACCTACCGGCTGGATGCCGATTCGATCGTCGAAGCCGCCGCCGAACTGTTCCTGGAAGCCGACAATGGCCAATGAGCTGAAGATGCCCGCGCTGTCGCCGACGATGGAGAAGGGCACGCTCGCGCGCTGGCTGGTGAAGGAGGGCGACGCGGTACGCCCCGGTGACGTGCTGGCGGAGATCGAGACCGACAAGGCCACCATGGAACTGGAGGCCGCCGACGAAGGGGTGGTGGCGTCGCTCGTCGTTCCGGACGGCACGGACGACGTCGCGGTCGGCACCGTCATCGCCCTGATCGCCGATCGGGCGGAGGAGGGCGCCGAAGCCGTCCTCGAAACGGTCGGGGCGGCGGCGGCGCCGGCGATGTCGGGGGCAGCGGCGCAGGCGCCCGCGGCAC
>NZ_CAHJWW010000221.1 GCF_903643035.1 Sphingomonas bacterium
GGGCGACTGGACCGGCCACGCCGGCGCGCTCGCCGGGTGGACGCAGGGCGGCTGGCGGTTCGTCGCGCCGTTCGAGGGCGCGGTGGCGTGGAGCCTCGCGGACGCCTGTCCTGCACGGTTCGACGGCGCCGGCTGGACGATCGGACAGGCGCGGGTCCGCCGCGTCCTGGTCGACGGCGTCCCCGTCCTCGGCGCCCGGCAGCCGGCGATTTCGGACCCGGCCGGAGGCGCGGCGGTCGACGAACAGGCGCGCGCGACACTGGCCTCCGTGCTGGCGGCGCTGCGCACGCACGGGCTGATCGCGCCCGGCATTTAGACTGTGCTCGTGTCCTTTGTGTCACAGGCCGGGACATTTGGCGACTTGCGACGAAACCAACCTTTGGGTAGGGGGTTTGCGCAGTCCTGACTGAACAAACCCAATATAGAAAGGGGACCATGATGCGGAAGCTTGCCGTTATTCTGGCGCTTGCCTCCACCGCTCTCGCCTCGCCCGCGTTAGCTCGCGACAAGGCCTGGTACGTGGGCGCCGATGGCGGCGCGATACTTGTCGAGGATATCCATTACGATATCGGAACCGTGAAGAACGCCGCGGTATCGGATCACAAGTACGGATATGATGTCGACGGCAACATCGGCTATGACTTCGGACCGTTCCGGGTTGAGGCCGAAGTCGCCTACAAGTCGGCGAACGACAAGGGTTATCGCACTTCCATCGGTGGTGCCGCCGTGTTCAACGCCAACGGCACGTTCACCAACGCCGCCGCCGGCTCCTATCCCGCGGCTCGCGGTCGCGTGACGGCGCTCAGCTTCATGGTGAACGGCCTGCTCGACTTCGGTGACTCCGATTCGATCCAGGGCTTCGTCGGCGGCGGCGTCGGCGTGGCGCGCGTGAAGGATCGCATCGCGCTGAACCAGTACAGCAGCTTCCTCAACGACTCCGACACGGTGTTCGCCTATCAGGGCCTCGCCGGCGTTCGCGCGCCGCTGACGTCGCATCTCGATGCGACGCTGAAGTACCGCTTCTTCACCGCGGAGAAGGTCCGTCTCATCGATGTGACCAACCGGTCGTTCAACGAGCGTTTCCGGTCGCACAGCATCCTGGGCGGTCTGACGTACAACTTCGGCGAGCCGGCTGCTCCGCCGCCGCCTCCGCCGCCTCCGCCCCCGCCGCCGCCGCCGCCGGAGGTTCCGCCTCCCCCGCCTGCGCCGGTATGCTCGCCTGGGCCGTTCATCGTGTTCTTCGAGTGGAACAAGTCGGACATCACGCCCGAGGCTTCCTCCATTCTCGACAACGCGGTGTCGTCGTACCAGAGCTGCAACGGTGCGCAGGTCATGGTCGCCGGTTACGCGGACCGTTCGGGTACGCCCAAGTACAACGTCGGCCTCTCGCAGCGTCGCGCCACGGCCGTTAAGGGCTATTTCGCCGCTCACGGTGTCGCCGACAGCGTCATCCAGACGCAGGCGTTCGGCGAGACGCATCCGCGTGTCGATACGGCCGACGGCGTCCGCGAAGTGCAGAACCGCCGCGTGGAGATCACCTACGGTCCGGGTTCGGGCCAGTAATCTTCGTCGCAAGGCGTGGAATGAAGGGAGGTCGGCAGCAGCCGGCCTCCCTTTTTGCGTGCCGCCGGCGGCGACCGATCGGGGTGGCCGGCCACGTGCCGCGATCCGTCCCGCACGGCCGGACGGCGTAACCCGTCGCTACCCGGCCGGCTCCGAGGCGGGCTCCGCCCCGGCGGCAAGCGCCGGGGCCAGCCAGGACGGCACCAGCGCATCGCCCAGCGCGTCGACGCGGCGGTGTTCGACCATCATGCCCAGCTCGGGATAACGCGCCCGCACCCGATCGCCCTCCGGGCCGATCGCCGCCACCACCAGCCGCCGACCGACCTTGCCGCGATAATGCATGCGTGCGGTGTTCTCCTGGCCGACGTAGCAGCCCTTGTCGAAGCTCACGCCGCCCAGCTCGGCCGCGTTGCACTCCAGCCACAAGGTACGGTCCTGCCCCAGTTCCCCGACCCCCTCGACGACGCCGAGCGCGAGCCGGTGCCGACGCCACCCGGCCGCAGGCGCCGTCGGCGGCCCCAGCCAGCGCCAGCCCAGCCCCGCGAGCCGCGGGTCCGGCACCCGTCCCGGTCCCTCCTCGCCCGACCAGTGCACGAGGACGTCCGCCGGCTCGATCGTCACCGCCCGGCGCAGCCGGTACATCGCCAGCCGTCGCGCGATCGCCTCCGCCTGCGCCGCCTCCACGTCGATCAGCAACGCGCCGTCGCCCCCATCCCACAGCATGAAGTCGAACAGCGCCTTGCCCTGCGGCGTCAGCAGCCCGGCCCAGCGCGGCGCGCCGGGCGCGACCGCCGTCACGTCCTGCGTCACCAGCCCTTGCAGGAACGGTCGGGCCTCGGCGCCGCCCAGCCGCAGGACCGAACGGTCGGCCAGCATCGTCGCGCCCGCGGCGGGGGTGGCCTCGTCCATCGTCCACAGGTAGGAAGGCGCGCGGCGGCACGGAAGGGGCGATCGGCATGACGGCGGTGGAACTCAGGCTGACCGGCGGCACCGTGCATCTGCCGGCCGGCCCCGTGGCGGCCGACGTCGGCGTGCGCGACGGTCGGATCGTGGCGATCGGCTCCGTTCCCGACGCCGCCCGCACGATCAGCTGCACCGGGCTCGATATCCTTCCCGGCGTCATCGACACGCAGGTCCATTTCCGCGAGCCCGGGCTGGAGCACAAGGAGGACCTCGCCAGCGGCAGCGAGGCGGCGGTGATGGGCGGTATCGTCGGGGTGTTCGAGATGCCAAACACGAAGCCCAACACCGACAGCGCGGCGGCGATCGGCGACAAGCTGGCGCGCGCGGCCGGGCGGATGTGGTGCGACCACGCCTTCTACGTCGGCGCGACTAACCACAATGCCGCCGACCTGGCCGAGCTGGAGCGGCTGCCGGGCACTGCGGGGGTGAAGATCTTCATGGGCGCCTCGACCGGCGACCTGCTGGTGTCGGACGAATCGATCCTCGCTCAGGTCCTGGCGTCCGGCCACCGCCGCGTCGCGATCCATGCCGAGGACGAGGGGCGGATGCAGGAGCGGCTGGGCGAGCGCGTGCCGGGCGACCCCGCCTCGCACCCGGTCTGGCGCGACGACGAGAGCGCGCTCAAGGCGACGCGGCGCATCCTGGCGCTCGCGCGCGCGGCGCGGCGGCGCATCCATGTCCTCCACGTCTCCACCCCCGCCGAACTGGAGCTGCTGGCGACGGCCAAGGATATCGCCAGCTGCGAGGTGACGCCGCAGCATCTGACGCTGGCCGGCGAGGACGCCTATCCCCGGCTCGGTTCGTTCGCGCAGATGAACCCCCCGATCCGCTCGCGCGCGCATCGCGACGGGCTGTGGCACTGGCTGGCGCAGGGGGTGCCCGACATCCTGGGCTCCGACCACGCGCCGCATACGCGCGAGGAGAAGGCCAGGCCCTATCCCGACAGCCCGAGCGGCATGCCCGGCGTGCAGACGATGCTGCCGCTGATGCTCGATCACGTCGCCGCCGGCCGCCTCACGCTCGCGCGGCTGATCGACCTGACCAGCGCGGGGCCGCAGCGGGTGTTCGGGCTGGTCGGCAAGGGCCGTATCGCGCTCGGCTACGACGCCGACCTGACGGTGGTGGACCTTGGGAAGCGGTGGACGGTGGATGCCGCATGGCTGCGTTCGCGCAGCCGCTGGTCGCCGTTCGAAGGCGCCGAACTTGCCGGCAAGCCGATCGGCACGATCGTGCGCGGGCAGGTGGCGATGTGGGAGGATGAGCTTGGGCAGGCGCCGCGCGGCGAGCCGATGCGGTTCGAGGCGGTGGAATACGGGTGAGGGGGGCCGCTCGAACCGCCGCCGCGTCCGCTGCATCGCCTCCCTGCATGGTCCCGCGCGCCCCCCCGTCGGGCGATGGCCGCTCCACGGGCAAGGCCCTTGCCGCCGGCCGGGCTCGCGACCTCCGGACGCTCGCCTAGAACGGCAGCCATTTCGATTTACGCGTGAACTTCATGTAGCCGATGTTGACTCCCGCGCGCAGTCCCACGCCGAGCCGCACCGGGATCACCACCACATGTCCCCAGCGCAGGTACGTCGCCGAGAAGCCGCCCACGAAGTACAGGTGCCCCTCGCCATGCGGGAAGCGATGGTACAGTTCCGCGCTGTCGTAGAGGTTGTACACCAGCACGAACACCTTGTTGGCGTCGCCGCCGACGTCGAACCCCACCGACGGTCCGGTCCAGTAGACCGGCATCTGCCCCTCGACCTTGTGCGTCATCACGCCCGAGCCGTAGCGCAGCCCGACGACGAAGGCGCCGGACGCCTCGCGCCCGGCGATATAGGCGTTGGGCTCGCCCTGGTCCTTGAGGATCTTCTCGATGATCCCGGCGAAACCCTGCGCGCCCTTGCCGAACACGCCCTCGCCCGCCCCGATCAGGTCGTCGCGGTGGAAGGTGGCATCCGCGCCCCGGGTCGCGTCCGCGCGCCGCTCGCGCACCGGTTCGGACGACCGGGCGGCTGGCTGGCGGGCGGCGGGCGGGCGGGAACCGGACGGGCGATACGGCTCGCTCTCGGACAGGTCCGCCTGGCCGGCGGGCGGCGGGCC
>NZ_CAHJWW010000222.1 GCF_903643035.1 Sphingomonas bacterium
TTGGCGCCGGTAAGCGTCAGCACGCCCGCCGCTGATCCCGGCTAGGCCGCCGCCGCGTCCGCCCAGCGGCGTTGGGTGGCCAGCGCGCGGGCCTCGGCGACCGGCAGCGGACGGCCGAAATAATATCCCTGCACCTTCGAGCAGCCATAGCCCTGCACCATCAGATGCTCGGCCTCGGTCTCCACGCCCTCCGCGGTCGTCGCCATGCCCAGGCTGTCGGCGAGCGCCACGACGGCGCGGATGATCGCGATCGCCTCCCGCGAACCCTTCGACGCGCTCTGCACGAAGCTGCGGTCGATCTTGATCGACGAGAAACGGGTGCGCGACAGATAGCCGAGCGACGAATAGCCGGTGCCGAAATCGTCGAGGCTCAACCGGACGCCCAAGTCCAATATGCGTTCCAGCACCTGAACCGCGCCGGTACCTTCCTTCATGAAGACGCTCTCCGTCACCTCCACCTCCAGCCGGTCGGCGGTGAGGCCGCTCTGCGCCAGCGCGGAGGCGACGACGGCGACGAAATTGGGGTTGTGGAGCTGCTCGGGCGACACGTTCACCGCTACCCGTACCGTATCGGGCCAGCGCGCGGCCTCGGCGCAGGCGGTGCGCAGCACCCATTCGCCGATCGGTGCGATCAGCCGGGTGTCCTCGGCCAGCGGGATGAACTTGACCGGCGAGATGCCGCCGAACTCGGGATGCACCCAGCGCAGCAGCGCCTCGAACCCGATCAGCTTGCCTCCGCCCGCGTCCACGACAGGCTGGTAGTCGAGATGCATCTGCCCACGCTCCAGCGCGCGGCGCAGCTCCATCTCCAGCACTCGGCGCTCTTCAGCCGCGACATGGAGCTGCGGCTCATAGAGGTGGAAACCGCCACCGCCCGCGTCCTTGGAACGATAGAGCGCAAGATCGGCCGAGCGGACCAGCATCTCGGCGGTGCGTCCGTCACGCGGCCCGGTGGCGACGCCCACCGATGCGCCGATGTAAAGCGTATGCTGGTCGATCTCATAGGGCTGCGACAGCGTCTCGATGATCGTGCGGGCGAACCGCTCGACGCCCGCGCTATCCGACGCGTCGCGCACCACGACCGCGAACTCGTCGCCGCCCAGCCGCCCGACCAGCTCGTTGGAGGTCATCAACTGCGACAGCCGTTCCGACACGCGGCCCAGCAGGCGGTCGCCGATCGGATGACCCAACGTATCGTTCACCGCCTTGAAGCGATCGAGGTCGATCATCATGAACGCGCAACGGGTCGACCATTTGTCTGCTTCCGCCATCGCGCGACCCAGCGCCTCATTGATCGCGAGGCGATTGCGCAGGCCGGTCAGCGTGTCGAAACGGGCCATGCGGTTGATCTTGTCCGCGCTCGCGCGTTGCTCGGTCACGTCCGAGCCGACGCCGCGGAAGCCGACGAACGCACCATGCTCATCGAAACGCGGGCTGGCGGCGATCTCCCACCATCGCTCCTCGCCCTCTACGATCACCGGCAGCCGCAGATCGCGGAAACTGTCGCGCGCCTTCAGCTTCTCGGCGACGTCGCGCAGGCCGGCGGCGAAATTGCCCTGCTCCCATTTGGGTCCGGCCAGCACCTGGAGGAACGACATGCCGTTGATCGTCACCGGATCGAGTCCGCAGGCATAGGCGAAGCGCGGCGAGGCCTTGACGACCCGGCGGGCGGCATCGGTTTCCCACAGCCAGTCTGCCCCGTTCTCCTCGAACTCGCGCAGCAGCAGGCTGACGGTCTCGTCGCGCTCCGCGAGCGCGAGCTGGCCGGAACGCAGCGCCACCAGGCTGCGCGCGCGCATCAGGCAGGCGAGCATCAGCAGGCTGACGAACAGCAGCGTCGCGCCCGCGACGACATATGCCTGCACCAGCAGCAGCCGGGTGGCGACGGCGAGGCCGATCGTTCCCAGGAAGATGAGCGTCGACATCGCCAGCGGCGCCAGCGCGATGGCCGATGCGGTCATCAGCACCGACAGGACCATCCACAGGCCGAACGCGGCCCCCGCGCTCGCCTGCACGTCGAAGGCGAGCGGGGGCACCGACCAGACGGCGGCTAGCGCGAGTCCTTCCAGATAGGTGTCGCGGATGTCGCCGGCGGTCGCCGCGGTCTGCGTCGTCTCACGCGACGACAGTCGGCGAAAACCGATGGCGGTGGCGACGGCTGCGGTGATCGCGCCCCAGGTCGCCAGCTGCCAGCCCGGCACCGAGCCTGCGAACACGAGCGCGACCATCGACGCGCCGATCAGCTGCGCGGCGAGATGGAACATCGCCAGATGCCGTCCGGAGCGAAGCTGGAACGCGCGGATCGCGCCCCAATCGTGCGGAGCGTCCGGCGTGGTCAGGCCGAGCAGCGCACGAAGGTCAACGAATGTTTCGGAAGGGGCGGGGATGGACACCCCATCGGCCTAGCCACCGCTGGTTACCGCTTGGTTTCGTCCGACCCGTATTGAAGGTTAACGCGGCGCTACCCGTCAGGCGGCGATCCCGTACGGCTTGATCTCGCCCGTCAGATAGAGGTTGCGTGCCTTTGCGCGGCTGAGCTTGCCCGAGCTGGTCCGCGGCAGCGTGCGCGGTGGGATCAGCTCGATGACGCAATTCATGCCGGTGACGGAGCGTACCCGTTCGCGGATCTCCTCGCGCAGCCGCACCCGCTCGCCCTCGTCGGAACTGCGACACTGGACGAGGACGGCGGGCGTCTCCTCGCCGCCCGGGGTCGTGATCGCAAAGGCGGCGATGTCGCCGGCCTTGAAGCCGGGCAGCTGCTCCACCGCCCATTCGATATCCTGCGGCCAGTGGTTGCGGCCGTTGACGATGATCATGTCCTTGGCGCGGCCGACGATGTAGAGATAGCCGTCGCTCAGATAGCCCATGTCGCCCGTGTCGAGCCAGCCGTCGACCATGCAGGCGGCGGTCGCGTCGGGGTCGCGAAAATAGCCGGTCATGACTGATGGGCCGCGGCACCAGACCTTGCCAATCGCTCGTTCGGGGAGGTCGGTTCCGTCCTCCTCGCGGATCGCGAGCGCCATGTCGCGCACCGGCCGGCCGCAGTTTACGACCGCGCGGTAGCGTTGCGGCCGGCGCGCGCCCTGGCCGGGCTCGCCGCCCGACAGCTGCGTCTCTTCGACCAGCTCGGCGCGGATGCCCTCGCCCGGCGGCATGATCGACACCGCCAGCGTCGCCTCCGCCAAGCCGTAGCTCGGCAGGAACGCGCTCGCCTGGAAGCCGGCGGCGGCGAACGCGTCGACGAAGCTCTGCATGACGTCCGGGCGGATCATGTCGGCGCCGTTGCCCGCGATCCGCCAGCGCGACAGGTCGAGCCTGTCGCCCACCCGGCTCTGGCTGCCGATCCGGCGCGCGCAGATGTCGTAGCCGAAGGTCGGGGAATAGGAGAGCGTCGTCCCGCCGTGCCGGCTTATCATGTCGAGCCAGGCAAGCGGCCGGCGCGCGAAATCCTCCGTTTTCAGATAGTCGGCCGAGACCTGGTTGGCGACCGGCGACAGCATGCAGCCGACCAGCCCCATGTCATGATACCAGGGCAGCCACGACACGCAGCGGTCGCCCGCGCGCACCGCCATGCCGTGTCCATGCGCCGCGAGGTTGTTGAGCAGCGCGCGATGGCTGATCGCGACGCCATGCGGGAAGCGGGTCGAGCCGCTGGAATACTGCAGATAGGCGATCGCGTCGGGATCGGCGACGGGCAACGGCGCCTCGTCCGCCGGGCGGCCGGCGAAGCGGTCCCAGTCCTCGCCCGCCACGTCCGCCAGCCGCGCCGCCTCCGCCGCCATCGGTTCGAGTTCCGGCGGAAAGATCAGCATCGCCGGGGCGCAGCTCGCCAGCTGGGTGCGGAGCTGGTCGATGTACGAATCGCGGCCCCCGAACGAGGTCGGCAGCGGCAGCGGGACCGGCCAGGCGCCGGCATAGACCGCGCCGAAGAACAGGCTCGCGAACTCGGGACCCGTTTCGGCGACCAGCGCCACGCGCTCGCCCGGCGCGATCCCCGCGCCGATCATCCGGCGGGCGGCGGCCAGCGCGTCCTCGCGCAGCCGGCGGAACGGATAGGCGTGGACGAGCCGGCCGCGCGCATCGTGGAAGTTCAGGCCCTTGTGGCCCCCGGCGGCATAGTCGAGCGCGGCGCCGAGTGTGTCGAAATCGGCGAACCGGCGCGGCAGCGAGTCGTCGGTGGCCGTCGCCACCCGCGCCTGCGTTCCGCCACCGTCGTCAACTCCGTCCGCCATCCATCTCAGCCCCCGTCGGCGACCACCGGCCGCGGCCCGCGCACGGCGCCGGCATGGACGCTCGCAATCCCAACCCAGTGTGGCACAATGATGGCGCATGGCCTTTCCCCCCCGTCCGCGATCCGATCCCGCTCCGGCCGCCGCGTCCGGGCGCGCCCGGCGCGACCGCAGCCCGCCTTACGATCACCGGCCCGGACAGCATCGACAGGGGGAAGATCGGCATGGAGCAAGGCTTTGGGCGAGGATGATGGCCGGCGCAAGAGGCGTGCGCCCTCCCCACGCCGGACGGCTTCCGGCAAGCGCCAATCGGATGGTTAACCGACTGTTTACCATATCGGCGCAGGGTGCAGGTCCGAAACGAAGGACGGTACGGG
>NZ_CAHJWW010000223.1 GCF_903643035.1 Sphingomonas bacterium
GTCCGCCTCGCCGAGCTGGGGGCGGGCGAGCTGCTCGTCACCTCGATGGACAAGGACGGCACCAAGGGCGGCTACGACCTGGCGCTGGTCCGCGCGATCGCCGACGAGGTGAGCGTGCCGGTGGTGGCGTCGGGCGGCGTCGGCACGCTCGCCGACCTGGTGGCGGGCGTGGTCGAGGGCCATGCGAGCGCCGTGCTGGCGGCGTCGATCTTCCACTTCGGCGAGGCGAGCATCGCCGACGCCCGCGCGGCGCTGGCGGCGGCGGGGGTGCCGGTGCGGACGGGGTAGGCGTTTCCCTCGCCGGTACCGCCGATGGCCGGACGTCGCATCCGCCGCGACCGACGCGTCGGGGCTTCGAGTTGCTTCCCGGGCAGACGTGGCCCAAGCTGGAGTCCCGTGGACGAAGGGGCATGCGATGCTCACCAACCTGCAAGGCCTGCGGGCGCTGGCCGCGATCGGAGTGGTGGTCTTCCACGTCGGGCTGCTGCCCGGCACCGCGCTGCCGTGTCGGGTCGGGGCGGCGGGCGTCGACCTCTTCTTCGTGCTCAGCGGCTTCATCATCGCACACAGCGCGAGCCGGAGCGCACACGACTTCCTGAAGCATCGGCTCATCCGCGTGCTGCCCGCCTACTGGATCGCCACGCTGATCGCGGGGCTGTTCACCCTTCGAGCCATGGACGTGCCGGGCGCGACGGCCTGGATCGGTCAGTCGCTCCTCTATCTGCCCGGTCCGGGCGGGCGCCCGGTGCTGATCTTCGTCGCGTGGACGCTTGTGTACGAACTGGCCTTCTACCTTCTCTTCTGGCTGGCGCTCCGGTTCGGCGCGGGCCGGGCATGCTGGCTGGCGCTGGGCGCGCTGGTCGCGCTGGCTTTCCTGCATCTGCCGGGCACGTCGGGGCCATGGCCGCTTCTGCTCGAGTTCGCGATGGGCCTGATCGTCTTCCTCCTCGTCGGGCGCACGGCGGCGACCGGTCGCGTGTCCGGTGCCGTCGGCCTGGCGGCGGCGGGCCTTGGTCTCGTTCTGCTGGTCGTCCTGCCCCGCCTGACGGGGTACGATCCCGACGACTACCAGGGTATCGGCCGCGTGTTCACCTGGGGCGTTCCGGCGGCGATCGTCCTGGCGGGGCTCGTCATCGCCGAACACGCGGGGTGGGCGCTACGCAGCCGCCCGGTCCTGTTGCTGGGCGCCGCCTCCTATTCGCTTTACCTGCTGCATCCGATCGCGCTCGGACAACTCCTGCAGCTCCCCGCCCGTCCGGCTCCCGTCAGCTGGGCGCTGTGCGCCGCCGCCGTCGTCGCGATCGCGATGCTCGCCGTCGCGTTCCACCTCCTCGTGGAGGCGCCGATCGTCCGCGGCCTGCGCGCGCTGTTGCGGGATCGCCTGCCCGCCGGCCCGGAGGCGCAGGCGAGCGGTCACGTTCCCCGATCGGCGACGGGAGCCGGACGGTCCTGAGCCCTCCAGGACGGTCGGGCCTTTGCCGGCAACGCTTTCTCCATCCCGTTCCGCCATGATGCGGCCATGATCCCGCTCCTCCTCGCCGTCGCATCGGGCCATAGCGGCGTCGCGCGCGTGCGGAGCGGGCCGGAGGCGTCGGACGTCGCGCTGTTCGTGCTCGCCGCGCTCGCGATATGGGTCGTGCGGCGGGCGTTGCGGGCGCGGTTCCGGGATCGGGCGGATCCCGGTCACAGGCGGGGCGACGGACGGCGCGACAGGCGGGATCACGGGCGGGGCCACAGGCGGGGCCACAGGCGGGACTGGGGGCGGGATTGACCCCGCGCGCGCGCCGCGCCACCGACGCGCCGATGCCCGACCCGACTCCCGATCCGACTCCTGCCCCGGCGCCCGACCTCCTCGACCGCATCGAGGCCACGATCCGCGGGCGACGGTCGGGCGATCCCGATGCGTCCTACGTCGCGCGCCTGACGGCCAGGGGCCGCGCGGCGATCGCGCAGAAGCTGGGCGAGGAGGCGGTGGAGGCCGTTATCGCCGCGATGGGCGACGATCCGGCCGCGATCGTGCCCGAGGCGGCGGACCTCGTCTTCCACCTGCTCGTGCTGCTCGCCGACGCCGGGCTCCGCCTCGACGACGTACGCGCCGAACTCGCCCGGCGCGAGGGGACCGGCGGGCTGGACGAGAAGGCCGGCCGCGCCGCCGCGCGCGCGGGGGACTGAACGATGCCGGTCGATGCCACCCTGCCGTATGACGACGCCAACGTCTTCGCGCGCATCCTGCGCGGCGAGATCCCGGCGACCATCGTCCACGAGGACGAGTACGCGGTCGCCTTCCGCGACATCGCCCCGCAGGCGCCGGTGCATATCCTCGTGATCCCGCGCGGCGCCTATGTGTCGTGGGACGATTTCTCCGCCCGCGCGAGCGATGCGGAGATCGCGGGCTTCGTGCGGGCGGTCGGTACGGTCGCGCGGGCCGCCGGACTGGTCGAGCCCGGCTATCGCCTGCTCGCCAACGTCGGCGCGGCGGGCGGGCAGGAGGTGCCGCACCTGCACGTCCACCTGTTCGGCGGCGCCCCGCTCGGGCCGATGCTCGCGCAAGGCGCGGCGCGAGCGCGCGCACGGTAGGGGATTGCGCGACCCCGTTTTGCGGCTAGGCTCGGACGGCAGGGGGCGGAGCGACCGCGACCCTGGGGAGACGTTGATGATCTTCGACCGCGTGAAGTCCCTAGACGCGATCATCGCCACCGCCGAGAAGAAGGGACTGCAACGCTCGCTCGGCGCGTTCCAGCTTACCATGCTCGGCGTCGGCGCGGTGATCGGCACCGGCATCTTCGTGCTGACCAGCGAGGCCGCGCAGAAGGCCGGGCCGGGCATGATGATCTCATTCGTCATCGCCGGCTTCGTCTGCGCGGTCGCGGCGCTGTGCTACTCGGAACTCGCCTCGATGGTGCCGGTCGCGGGCTCCGCCTACACCTACACCTATGCCGTGATGGGCGAGCTGCTCGCGTGGATGGTCGGCTGGGCGCTGATCCTCGAATATGCGGTGGGCGCGAGCGCGGTGGCGGTCGGCTGGTCGGGCTATTTCGTCGGCTTCATGAAGAACACGTTCGGCGTCGCGATCCCGCAGGCGCTGGCCGTCGGTCCCAGCGAGGGCGGGATCGTCAACCTGCCCGCCGTCGTCATCTCCGTCCTCGTCACCGGGCTGCTGATCCTTGGCACCACCGAGAGCGCGCGGGTCAACGCGATCCTCGTCGCGGTGAAGGTCGCGGCGCTCACGCTGTTCGTCGCGCTGACCGTGCCGACGCTCAGGACGGCCGAGTTCACCCCCTTCCTCCCCAACGGCTGGGGCACGATCGGCGTCGTCGGCGCCGCCTCGTCGATCTTCTTCGCCTATGTCGGCTTCGACGCGGTCTCGACCGCCGCCGAGGAGACGCGCGATCCGCAGCGCAACGTGCCGATCGGCCTGATCGGATCGCTGCTGATCTGCACGGTCTTCTACCTGCTCGTCTCGGCGGGCGCGATCGGCGCGATCGGCGCGCAGCCGGTGACGGGGCTGGCCGGCGAGATCCTCCCGCCCGGCTCGCCCGAGCTCGCCGCCCGGTGCGCCGCGATCGTCGCCGGCGGCGCGACGGAGCCGCTGGTGTGCAGCCACGAGGCGCTGGCGCATGTGCTGCGCGTCGTCGGCTGGGCGCGGATCGGCAATCTGATGGGCCTGGCCGCGTTCGTCGCGCTGCCGTCCGTCGTGCTGATGATGATGTTCGGCCAGACCCGCGTCTTCTTCGTGATGGCGCGCGACGGGCTGCTGCCTGCCAAGCTCGCCAGCGTCCATCCCCGGTTCAAGACGCCGCATGTCGTCACCGCCTTCACCGGCATCGTCGTGACGCTCGCGGCGGCGTTCCTGCCGGTCGGCAAGCTCGCCGACTATTCGAACTCGGGCACGCTGTTCGCCTTTGCGATGGTCGCGGTGTCGGTGATGGTGCTCCGCCGGACGGACCCTGCGCGCCACCGCCCGTTCCGCACGCCGCTCGTCTGGGTGGTCGCGCCGCTGGCGATCGTCGGTTGCGTCGGGCTGTACCTGTACCTGCCGTTCGTCGCCCAGATGGTGCTGTTCGGGTGGGGCGCGACCGGACTGCTGGTCTATTTCGGCTACAGCCGCAGCCACAGCAACGTCGGCAACGGCGTCGACGATCTGGAGGACAATCCGGCGTTCGCGCACGCTGCCAAATAGCTGCGCCTTGCAGCTTTTCGTGTGTGAACTTTTGCCGTCATGCCAGCGAACGCTGGCATCTCCCTGAACGGCGGGACGATTATCCCGGTCGAGGAGACCCCAGCGTTCGCTGGGGTGACGGCATGGCGATCGCTTATCCCAGCTTCGTCGCCACCAGCTCCACCATGTCCACCTGCGGCCGCGCGCCGTAGTGGGAGATGATCTCGGCCGCGCACACCGCGCCCAGTTTCAGCGACTTCTCCAGCCCCCAGCCCTGCGCCTGCCCGCGCAGGAAGCCGGCCGCGAACAGGTCGCCCGCGCCCGTCGTGTCCACCACCTGCGCGACCGGCTCCGCGGGCACGGACACCGTCCGTCCCGCCTGCACCGCGATCGCGCCCGCC
>NZ_CAHJWW010000224.1 GCF_903643035.1 Sphingomonas bacterium
CGGCGCGGCGGGATCGGCCGGTCGCGACGGCGCGACGGGATCGGAGCGGGACGGCGCCTCGCCCGACCGGGCGGACGCGATGATCTGGGCGATGTGGGCGCTGATGCTGCGCGGGCGGGGGGAACCGCGGGTGTCGCTGGCTTGACTTTGCGGGGCGGCTGGGGTGTAGGCGCGCGATCGGGCGGCATCCTTCCGCCTGGCCGGACGTGCCCGTCGGTGTTCCCGCGCGGCGTCCGGACGAACCCGAAAGGCTCAATACCATGCGTCATCGTGTCGGCGGCCGCAAGCTGCAGCGTACCTCCGCCCACCGCATCGCGCTGTTCCGCAACATGAGCGCCGCGCTCATCAAGCACGAGCAGATCAGGACAACCGTCGCCAAGGCCAAGGAGCTGCGGCCGTATGTCGAGAAGCTGATAACGCTGGCCAAGAAGGGCGGGCTGTCCAACCGCCGGCTGGCGCATGCGCGGCTGCTCGACGACGCGCAGCTGGTCAAGCTGTTCGACGTGCTGGCGTCGCGCTACGCGGGCCGGCAGGGCGGCTATACCCGCATCATCAAGGCCGGCATCCGCGCGTCGGACGCCTCGCCGATGGCGATCATCGAGTTCGTCGACCGCGACGTGTCCGCCAAGGGGCAGGATTCCGGCCCGGTCACGACCGACGACGAGTACGACGAGGCGGCGTGAGCCCCCCCCCGCTTCCGGGACCGGTTCCGCCGATCCCGGGCGACGCGGCCCTTTCGCCGGCGGCGGCGGGCGGCTAACGACCGGCCGATGATCGATCATCAGCAGAACATCCTCATCGTCGATTTCGGCAGCCAGGTGACGCAGCTCATCGCGCGGCGCGTGCGCGAGGCGGGCGTCTACAGCGAGGTCGTGCCGTTCCAGTCCGCCGACGCCGCGTTCGACCGGCTGCGCCCCGCCGGCATCATCCTGTCGGGCGGTCCCGCCTCCGTCACCGTCGACAGCTCGCCCCGCGCGCCGCAGCGGTTCTTCAACGCGGGCGTGCCGGTGCTGGGCATCTGCTATGGACAGCAGCTGATGGGCGTGCAGCTTGGCGGCGACGTGTGCGTGTCGGGCGACGGCGGCGAGTTCGGCGAGGCGTTCGTGGAGGTGACGAGGCCCTGCGCGCTGTTCGACGGCCTGTGGGCGCCGGGCGAGCGGCACCAGGTCTGGATGAGCCACGGCGACAAGGTGGACTCGATCCCGCCCGGCTTCGTCCCCGTCGCGACATCGACCGGCGCGCCCTATGCCGTCGTCGCGGACGAGGCGCGGCGCTTCTACGGCGTCCAGTTCCACCCGGAGGTGGTCCATACGCCCGACGGCGGCCGGCTGATCGCCAATTTCGCGCGCCATGTCTGCGGCCTCGCCGGCGACTGGACGATGGCGGAGTTCCGCGCCGCCAAGACCGCGGAGATCCGGGCGCAGGTGGGCGGGGCGCGGGTGATCTGCGGCCTGTCGGGCGGGGTCGATTCGGCGGTGGCGGCGGTGCTGATCCACGAGGCGCTGAGGGATACAGGTCCCGAGCAGCTCACCTGCGTGTTCGTCGACCACGGGCTGATGCGCGCGGGCGAGGCGGACGAGGTGGTCAGCCTGTTCCGCGGCCACTACAACATCCCGCTCGTCCATGTCGACGCGGGCGAGCGGTTCCTCGCCGGGCTCGCCGGCGTCACCGACCCGGAGGCGAAGCGCAAGTTCATCGGCAGGACCTTCATCGACGTCTTCGACGAGGAGGCGAGAAAGCTGGGCGGCGCGGACTTCCTGGCGCAGGGCACGCTCTATCCCGACGTGATCGAGAGCGTCAGCTTCACGGGCGGCCCGTCCGTCACGATCAAGAGCCACCACAATGTCGGCGGCCTGCCCGAGCGGATGGCGATGGCGCTCGTCGAGCCGCTGCGCGAGCTGTTCAAGGACGAGGTGCGCGTGCTGGGCCGCGAGCTGGGCCTGCCCGAGGCGTTCGTCGGGCGGCATCCGTTTCCCGGGCCAGGCCTGGCGATCCGCATCCCCGGCGAGGTGACGCGCGAGGCGTGCGACATCCTGCGCAGGGCCGACGCCATCTATCTGGACGAGATCAGGGCGGCGGGGCTGTACGATGCGATCTGGCAGGCGTTCGCGGTGCTGCTGCCGGTGCGCAGCGTCGGCGTGATGGGCGACGGGCGGACGTACGAGCGGGTGCTCGCGCTGCGCGCGGTGACGAGCGTCGACGGCATGACCGCGCAGGCGTTCGAGTTCCCCGGCGGCTTCCTCTCGCGCCTGACGACGCGGCTGGTCAACGAGGTGCGGGGGATCAACCGGGTGGTGTACGACCACACCTCCAAACCCCCGGGAACGATCGAATGGGAATGACCAGGACTCGAAATCGTGCGGGGCACGATTTCGGCCTGGTTATTCGGCGGCGCAAGCCGCCGCTGGGGAGGGACTCGCGATCACGCGGGGCGTGATCGCGGCCTGGTTATTCGGCGGCGCAAGCCGCCGCTGGGGAGGGACTCGAAATCGTGCGGGGCACGATTACGGCCTGGTCGTTCGGCGGCGCAAGCCGCCGCTGGGGAGGGACTCGAAACCGTGCGGGGCGCGATTTCGGCCTGGTCGTTCGGCGGCGCAAGCCGCCGCGGGGGACAGAGGCGGCAGGGTTTGGACAGGGCCCGCCCGGACGGTGTAGGGGAGGCGGCCCTATCAGGAAGGAAGCCTGGATGCCCACCGCGCGCTGCAACGACACCGACATCGCCCGCTCGGACGCCACCGTCGTCGTCGAGCGCAACCATTACTTTCCGGCCGACAGCGTCGATCCCGCGTTGCTGGAGGACAGCGCCACCCGCAGCCATTGCCCGTGGAAGGGCGAGGCGCGGTACAAGACGCTGGTGGTCGGCGGCGTGCGCAACCCCGACGCGGTCTGGTACTATCCCGATCCCAAACCCGCCGCGGCCGAGATCAAGGGCCGCTACGCCTTCTGGAAGGGCGTGACGGTCGGCTGAGCACGCGGCGCGGCCGGACGGGGTGTCCGTTCGGCGGACCGACGACGCAGGGCCATGGCCCGATCGGCGCGGAGCATCCGGTCAGGAAGGCATGTCCACCACCGTCTTCTCCGCGATCGCGTAGAGGTCGATCGAGCGGCCGACGATCCCGAGCGCCGCGGCTTCCTTCAGCACGGCCTGAAACTCGCCGCTGGCGCCATGGGCATCCAAGGCCGCCTGGTCGCGCCAGCCTTCGACCAGACGGAAGGTGGCCGGGTCGCCGGCGTCCTGAGCGACGTCGAGAAAGACGCAGCCGTCGCGCGCCTTCGCCACCGCCGCCATCCGCAACGCGAGCGCCCGGAACGCCTCGATGTCCTCGGGCAGGAGACGATAGGTGGTGTAGCCGAGCAGGGCGGGCGTTTCGGTCATCTGGAACTCCATGATCGTGGTGGGGGCCGTGACGGGATGGTCGTCGGTACGTCGTCTCGCCGCACGGCATCTCCCGCTGTCCGCCGCCAGCCAGATGGACGCGCGCTGGCGGGAACGGTAGAACGGACCCGAAGGTAAGCATGAAAAGACCGGGCGACGGCGACGGAACCGACTGCGGCCTCGACGCCGTGCTCACGGTGATGGGGGGCAAGTGGAAGGCGCTGATCCTGTATCACCTCCGCTTGGGTCCCAGGCGGTTCGGCGAACTCAGGCGATCGGTCGCCGGGATCAGTGAGAAGGTGCTGATCCAGCAGTTGCGCGAACTCGCGGCGGCCGACGTGCTGGTTCGCCACGACCATCGGCAGGTGCCGCCCAAGGTCGACTACACGCTGACGCCGTTCGGCATGACCCTGGTCGAGACGCTGCGACCGCTGTGCGAATGGGGTACGGAGCATCGCGCGCGCATCAGGGCCATGCCCGGCGCGCCGCCGCCGGGCCGACGCCTGACTGGCTGACCGGCTAACCGGCTGACCCCGATCGATCGCACCCGGCATGGCCCTTGCCGGCCGCCGGCCTAGCCGCGTCCTCGTCGCTGCGGTAAGCCTGCATCCATGTCCACCACCTACACGATCGAGGCCGCCACCAGCCGCGCGACGCCCGTCTCCGCGCCGATGAAGCGGCTGACCGTGCCGGCGATCCGGGCGCGCAAGGCCGGCATCGCCGCCGGCACGGCCGCGCCGCTGGTCATGCTGACCGCCTATACCGTCCGCACCGCGCAGCTGCTCGACCCGCATTGCGACCTGCTGCTGGTCGGCGACAGCCTGGGGCAGGTGGTGTACGGCCTGCCCTCGACCGTTCCCGTCACGCTGGAGATGATGGCGGCGCACGGCGCGGCGGTGGTGCGCGGCAGCCACCGCGCGGTCGTCGTGATCGACATGCCGTTCGGCAGCTACGAGGCGAGCCCCGCGCAGGCGTTCGGCAGCGCGGCGCGGCTCCTGAAGGAGACGGGCGCCGCCGCGGTGAAGCTGGAGGGCGGGGAGGCGATGGCGTCGACCGTCCGCTTCCTGTCCGAACGCGGCATCCCCGTCATGGCGCATGTCGGGCTGACGCCGCAGGCGGTGAACGTGCTGGGCGGTTATGGCGCGCGCGGGCGCAGCGAGGCGGAG
>NZ_CAHJWW010000225.1 GCF_903643035.1 Sphingomonas bacterium
CGAGCGCGCGCTGGCCGCCGACCTCGGGCGCGCCGAACGCCGGCACGACCGCAACCCCGGTCGCGGCAAGCGCGCCGGCGGCGATCATGAGGGTCAGGCGCTTCGAGGCCAAGGCGAGACGATCCTGTCGTGACGGTACCGCAACGCGCCTAGCAGGAATCATGTGCGCGTCATCCCCCGCCGCCCCGCTTTTGGCGACCTCTGTTGCACGCAGCCCACAGCTTTCCGGCCCGGCGGCGCGCGGGACCCGCGGGTTGCGGCATGGCCGTGCGGAAGGTAGACGCGAACGCATGCCCGTTTCGCCGTCTTCAGGACCGACCCCCATGATCCGCCCGCGTGCCCTCGCCACTTTGGCCGCGATCGTCGCGCCCGCCCTCCTGCTGCCGGGCTGCCTGCACGGCAAGCGGCATGCCGTGAACCCGGACCTTGCCGCGTCCAAGGTCACGTCGATCGGCGTCAACGCCTATCTGTGGCGCGCCAGCCTCGACACGCTCAGCTTCATGCCGCTGGTGCAGACCGATTCGAACGGCGGGGTGATCGTCACCGACTGGTACATCAACCCGCAGGCGCCGACCGAGCGGCTGAAGGTGACGGTGTCGATCCTCGACCAGGATCTGCGCGCCGACGCGATCCGCGTCGCGGCGCTGCGCCAGGTGCAGCAGAACGGCCAGTGGGTCGCGGCCCCCGTACAGGCGGCGACGGTGCAGAAGCTGGAGGACATCATCCTCACTAAGGCCCGCGACCTGCGCCGCGCCGCCATCGTCGGCTGATCGATCGTGGCGTCGCGCGCCGACGCGCCGGGAATACGCTCCGACGTCCTGCGCGCTGATGCGCGCTTCAACGCCCTCAGCGCGGACGCGCGCTGGCAACGGACATGGGAGCAGCGCGGCACGTTCGCCGCGCGCGACGACAGCCCCAGGCCCAAGACGTATGTGCTGGAGATGTTTCCCTATCCGTCGGGGCGCATCCACATGGGGCATGTGCGCAACTACACCATGGGCGACGTGCTGGCGCGCTATCGCCGGATGACGGGGCACGAGGTGCTGCACCCGATGGGGTGGGACGCGTTCGGGATGCCGGCGGAGAACGCGGCGATGGAAAAGGGGGTGCATCCGGGCGACTGGACGCGCGCCAACATCGCGACGATGCGCGCGCAGCTGAAGCGGCTGGGCTTCGCGCTCGACTGGACCCGCGAGCTCGCGACCTGCGAGCCTGGCTATTACGGCCACGAGCAGGCGCTGTTCCTCGACTTCCTCGCGGCGGGGCTGGTCTACCGGCGCCAGTCGTCGGTCAACTGGGACCCGGTCGACATGACCGTGCTCGCCAACGAACAGGTGATCGACGGGCGCGGCTGGCGATCGGGCGCGACCGTCGAGAAGCGCAAGCTGGCGCAGTGGTTCCTGAAGATCACCGACTTCGCCGACGATCTGCTCGACGGGCTTCCTGCGCTCGACCACTGGCCCGACAAGGTCCGGCTGATGCAGGAGAACTGGATCGGGCGCAGCCGGGGGCTGCAGTTCCGGTTCGCGCTGGCGGACCCCGAACCGACCACCGGCGACCGTGCGGTCGAGGTGTTCACCACCCGTCCCGACACGATCTTCGGCGCGAGCTTCGTCGCGGTCGCCGCCGACCACCCCATCGCGCAGGAGATGGCGGCGGTGAACCCGTCGGTCGCCGCCTTCGTCGCGCGCTGCAAGCAGGGCGGCACGACCGCGGCCGAGCTGGAGACGGCGGAGAAGCTGGGGTTCGACACCGGCCTCACCGCTCAGCACCCGCTCGATCCCGACTGGACGCTGCCGGTCTGGATCGCCAATTTCGTGCTCATGGAATATGGCACGGGGGCGGTGTTCGGCGTCCCCGCGCACGACCAGCGCGACCTCGATTTCGCGCGCAAGTACGGCCTGCCGGTCAGGCGGGTGGTCGCAGAAGGCGAGGAGGTCGCTCCCGCCTTCGCCGGCGACGTCGCGTGGACGGGCGCGGGCACGATCGTCAACTCGCGGTTCCTGGACGGGATGGGCATCGCGGACGCCAAGGCCGCGGTGATCGCGCGCGCCGAGGCGGAGGGGTGGGGCCATGGGACCACCGCCTACCGCCTGCGCGACTGGGGAGTGTCGCGCCAGCGGTACTGGGGCACGCCGATCCCGGTGATCCACTGCGCGACGTGCGGCGCCGTGCCGGTGCCGCGCGAACAGCTGCCCGTCGTGCTGCCCGAGGACGTGGGCTTCGACGTGCCGGGCAATCCGCTCGACCGACATCCGACATGGAAGCATGTCGCCTGTCCCGCCTGCGGGGCGGACGCGGTGCGGGAGACCGACACACTCGACACCTTCGCGGACTCGTCGTGGTACTTCATCCGCTTCGCCAGCCAGCCCGACGACAGGCCGTTCGACCGCGCGCAGGCGGAGGCGTGGCTGCCGGTCGGGCAGTATATCGGCGGGGTGGAGCATGCGATCCTCCACCTGCTGTACGCGCGCTTCTGGACGCGTGCGCTGAAACATCTGGGCAGGCTCGACATCGCCGAGCCGTTCGCGGGACTGTTCACGCAAGGGATGGTGACGCACGAGACGTACAGGCTGGCCCGGGTCGACGGGGTCGATCCCGACCTGGTGGCCAAGCCCGTCTGGATCGCCCCGGAGGACGTGGACAAGCGCGCCGACGGCGTTTTCGACCGCCGGTCCGGCCAGCCCGTCGAGGTCGGCCGCATCGAGAAGATGTCGAAGTCCAAGAAGAACACCGTCGATCCGGAGCCGATCGTAGACCAGTACGGCGCCGACGCGGTGCGGTGGTTCATGCTGTCCGATTCGCCGCCCGAGCGCGACCTGGAGTGGAGCGAGAACGGGATCGAGGGCGCATGGCGGTTCGTCCAGCGGCTGTGGCGGCTCGTCGCGGCCGATCCGACCGATGCCGGAGCCGGCGACGACCTGCCGCTGCGCAGGCTGGCGCACCGCGCCACCGCCGGCGTCGCCGCCGCGATCGAGGGGTTGCAGTTCAACAAGGCGGTGGCGCTGCTCTACACGCTTGCCGGCGCGATCGAGAAGGCGGCGCCGTCCGCGGACCGGCACGCCGTCACCCGCACGCTGCTGCTGCTCGCCAGCCCGATGGTGCCGCACCTCGCCGAGGAGGCATGGGCGACTGCCGAAGGACCGGGCCTGATCGCGGACGCGGCATGGCCGGCGGTCGACCCCGCGCTGCTGGTCGACGACGAGGTGACGATCGCGATCCAGGTCAACGGCAAGCTGCGCGATACGCTGGTGATGCCGAGGGGCGCCGACCGGGCGGTGCTCGAGACGGCGGCGCTCGCCTCGGACAAGATCGTCCAGCATCTCGGCGGCAAGGCGCCGCGCAAGATGATCGTGGTGCCGGACCGGCTCGTGAACCTCGTCGCATGAGGACGCCCGCGCTCCTGTTCCCGCTCCTGGTCGCCGCGGCGGCGCTGGCGGGCTGCGGGCTGCATCCCCTGTACGCCGGCGGCGGATCGGGGCCGGTGGCGCGATCGCTCGCCGGCATCGACGTCTCGCCGATCGAGGGCAAGGCCGGGTGGCTGATCGGCAACGCGCTGCACGACCGGTTCGCGGGCGATGCCGCCGGAACCGCGCGCTACCGGCTGGACGTCAAGCTGGAGGACCGTATCTCGGGGCTCGCGGTCCGCAGCGACTATGCCGCGACGCGCGAGCGCCGCACGTTGCGCGCGCGCTTCCAGCTCGTCCGCCTCGCCGACGACGTGACGGTGCTGGACGCGACCGCCGGGTCGGACGCCGGCATCGACGTGGTCGGCAGCGAATATGCGACGATCGCGGCCGAGAACACCGCGCTCGAACGATTGTCGGGCATCGTCGCCGACCGGATCACCACCCGCGTCGCGCTCTATGCGCGCAAGCTTTCCGAAGCGCGATGAAGGCCATCCCGTGAAGGCCCACCCGTGAAGGCCAAGCCGGCGCAGCTGCGCGCCGCGCTGACCCGGCTCGCGCCGGACGTCCGCCTCTATCTGGTCCATGGTCCCGACGAGGCGGCGGCGCAGGACTTCGCCGCGCAACTCGGCCGGGCGGTCGGCGCGGGGGCGGAGCGGATCGACCTCGACGGCGCGACGCTTCGCGGCGACCCGGCGCGGCTGACGGACGAGGCGGCGGCGCTGTCGCTGTTCGGCGATCCGCGCTGGATCCGCGTCACCGGCGTGGGCGAGGAGAGCCTGGCCGCGGTCGGCACGCTGCTTGCCGCGCCCCGCGCCGGCAATCCCGTGCTCGCCATCGCGCCCGGGCTCCGCGCCACGGCGAGGCTCGTGAAGCTGGCGAGCGAGTCGCCCGCCGCGATCGTCACGCAATGCTATGCCCCGACCGGCCGCGCCGCCGAGCAGATGGTGACGGACCTCGCGCTGGAACACGGCCTGCGTCCCGTGCGCGGCGCGGCGCAGCGGCTCGCCGAGGCGACCGGCGGCGACCGCGCGATCGTCACGCGCGAGCTCGAGAAGCTGGCGCTGTTCCTCGACGCCGATCCCGGCCGCCCGCGCGAG
>NZ_CAHJWW010000226.1 GCF_903643035.1 Sphingomonas bacterium
CGGGCGAATGGTCGCGGTGGTGGTGCGTCACGACGATCGCGCGGACCGGCCGTCCGGCGATGACGGCGGCCAGGGCGGCGAGATGCGCGGGGTCGTCGGGACCCGGATCGATCACCGCCAAGTCGCGCGTGCCGACGATGTGCGTCTGCGTGCCGGTGAAGGTATAGGGCGACGGGTTGGGCGCGAGCACGCGCACGACGAGCGGGTCGAGCCGCATCGCGATACCGGTCGGAAGCTCGGCCATCGCCGCCAGATGCCGGCCCGGACGGGCGGAGGCAAGCCCCGGCCGAGCGGCGGGCCTGCGGTCGCGGGAGGAACGGGCACCGCCCGCGCCCGGATGCGTCGGACCGGCTTACACATCCGCGCCCGGGGTCGCGGCGTTAACCCTGACAATCGCGCAGATCCCCCGATCGGGCGATCTGGCACGCAGCCTGCTGAGTGGATCGTGTGCCGAGCGTCCCGACGCTTCAGCCGGGCGGACCTGTCGAGACCGACGGGTCCGCCCAACCCGGCGCCTCCCAGCATCGACCGCCCGCGTCAGCTTCTGGCGGCGTCGTCCTGGAACAGCGCGGCCAGCTCGCCGCTCTCGTACATCTCCATCATGATGTCCGACCCGCCGACGAACTCGCCATGGACGTACAGCTGCGGGATGGTCGGCCAGTCGGAAAACGCCTTGATGCCGGCGCGCACGCCCTGGTCCTGCAACACATCGACCGAGTCGAACTCGACATTCAGATGCTCCAGTATCGCCACCGCCCGGCTGGAGAAGCCGCATTGCGGGAACAGCGGCGTGCCCTTCATGAACAGCAGTACGGGGCTCTTGGCCACCATGCCGGCGATGCGGCCCTGATCGCCGCTCGGATCGGGGGTCGGGATCGAAACGGGGGTAGTGAGGTCGGTCATGGTCGTTACTCCGGGATTGCGGTGGTAAGCTGGAGCGCGTGGAGCTCGCCGCCCATGCGCGTGCCCAGCGCCTGGTAGACGCGGCGCGTGCGCTCGACCCGCGACGCCCCGCGGAAACTCTCGGCGACGACGCGCGCCGCCCAGTGATCGCCGTCGCCGGCAAGGTCGGTCATCTGCACGGTCGCATCGGGGATGCCGGCGCGGATCAGCGCCTCGATCTGGTCGGCGGCCATCGGCACGGGTTCAGCGCGCCTCGATCAGCTGGCGGCGCGCCTCGACCATCTGGTCGTCGAGCGCGCGGCGCACGGTGCCCTCGTCGATCGCGACACCGGCGGCCATCAGGTCGCCCAGCACCTTGCGGACCACATCCTCGTCGCCCGACTCCTCGAACTCGGCCTGCACGACCGACTTGCAATAGCTGTCGGTCTCCTCGGGCGTCAGCCGCATCTGCAGCGCCGCCCAATGACCGACCAGGCGGTTGCGCCGCGCGGTGACCCGGAACGCCATCTCCTCGTCACGCGCATACTGGTTCTCGAAGGCGCGCTCGCGATCGTCGAAAATGGTCATGGCGCTTCCCGTTCCGTCTCGCCTCGTAATTAAGGCGTGCGGCGGCGGCGCGCAAGGAAGCGGCGTCGCGGACCGGGTTCGGGCCGGCTTCGAACCGGGGGTTGGGCCGAAATCAGGCGGGCGCGGCGACTCCGCCTGCCCGGTCGAACGGGAACAGGCGCGCGACGCGCGGCATGATGCGGCCCGCGGCCCACAGTGCGAACCGCTCGACATGCGCGACGGTGGCGGCGGGATCGCGCGCGGCGAATGCGCCCCAGAACACGCCGCACACGCCGCACACGTCGCAGCCCTTGAGCAGCGCGAGGTTCAGCGGGAGCCTCGGGATGCCGGCCGGAAAGCCGACGACCAGATAGCGCCCTTCCCAGCCGATGCTCCGCAACGCCGGTTCCGCATGGTCGCCGCCGACCGGATCAAGGATGACGTCGAAGCCGCACCTGCCGCCCGCCGCCTTGAAGCGATCCGCCAGCGCCATCGACCCGTCGCGGTCGAACGGCGCGCGACCATAGACCAGCGTGTCGTCCGCCCCCGCCTCGCGCGCGCCGCGCGCGCCTTGTCGTCGGACAAGACGGCGGCGACGACCCGCGCGCCCAGCACCAGCAGCGACCGACCCACCGCGAGCCGCCCGCGATCTCAGCGCGTGGATGGCGGTGGCATGGGTCAGCAGCAGCGCCGCGCCCTCCGTGAAGCCGCGCCCGTCCGGCAGCGGGTAGAGCCTGTCCCCGTCGACCGCCACCTTCTCGGCGAGGTCGCCATGGCCGACCATGCCGATCACCCGGTCGCCGGGCGACACGCCGGTCACGCCCGTTCCCACCGCCTGAACCACGCCGGCGATCTCGCCGCCCGGCGCAAACGGGCGTGGTGGCCTGGACTGGTACCGGTCGTCGATGACGAGCACGTCGGATAGTTGATCGCGCAGGCGCGGACCGCGACGACGACCTGCCCGGCGCCGGCGACCGGATCGGGCAGCTCGCCGACCTCCAGTGTTTCAGGTCCGCCCGGCGCCCGCGACAGCATCGCCTTCGTGTCGATCCCCTCCCCGCGGTCCCGGCGCGACCCACGGGCGGGAGCCGATCGTCGCCGCCTCATAGGCCGAGATCGCGACGTCCCGCGCCAACGTCAGCCCGATCTCGTCCAGCCCCTCGATCAGGCACCGGCGGCGGAACGGATCGAGCGTAAAGGCGAAGCGGTCTTGGAACGGCGTCGTCACGGTCATCGTCTCCAGATCGACGACGATCGGCTGGTCGACCGCCGCGACCAGCAGCCGGTCGATCGCCTCCTGCGGCAGGACGACGGGGACGATGCTGTTCTTCACCGCGTTGCCGGAGAAGATGTCGGAGAAGGACGGCGCGATCACCGCCCGCACCCCCATGTCGACCAGCGCCCAGGCGGCGTGCTCCCGGCTGGAGCCGCAGCCGAAATTGCTGCCCGCCACGACGATCGGCGCGCCGGCGTATCGCGGGTCGTCGAAGATGTTGCCCGGAACGGCGCGCACCGTCTCGAACGCGCCGCGTCCCAGCCCCGTGCGGCTGATCGTCTTCAGCCAGTGCGCGGGGATGATGACGTCGGTGTCGACGTTCTTCGCTCCCCATGGGTAGGCGGCGCCCGCGACGCGGGTGACGGGGGTCATCCGTGCGCCTTGCTCTCCGTCGCGGCCGGCGCCGGCCGCGCGATCGCCGCATAGGCGCACACGCCGCTCACAACCGCGCCCGCCACCAGCAACGCCAGAACATGCTTCATGACACCCACCCCTTGCGTTTTCTTACATCAGATCCCGAACATCGGCGAGCCGCCCCGTCACCGCCGCCGCCGCCGCCATCGCGGGGCTCAGCAGGTGGGTGCGCGCGCCCGGCCCCTGCCGGCCGACGAAGTTGCGGTTGCTCGTGGAGGCGCACCGCTCGCCAGGCGGCACCTTGTCCGGGTTCATCGCCAGGCACATGGAGCAGCCCGGCTCGCGCCATTCGAAGCCGGCATCGACGAAGATGCGGTCCAGCCCCTCCGCCTCCGCCTGCCGCTTCACGAGGCCGGACCCCGGCACCACCAGCGCGCGGACCCCGTCCGCGACATGCCGGCCGTCCGCGACGGAGGCGGCGGCGCGCAGGTCCTCGATCCGGCTGTTGGTGCAACTGCCGATGAAGACGTGCTGCACGGGGACGTCCTGCATCCGCGTGCCGGCCACGAGGCCCATGTAGTCGAGCGACTTGCGCGCCGCCGCCTGCCTGGCGGGATCGGCGAAGCTGTCCGGCTCGGGCACGCGGCCGGTGATCGACACCACGTCCTCGGGGCTCGTGCCCCAGGTGAGCGCGGGCGCGATGTCGGTCGCGTCCAGCTTGACGACCCGGTCGTAACGCGCGGCCGCATCGGTCGGCAGCGTCCGCCACCAGGCGACCGCCCGGTCCCATCCGTCGCCCGTCGGGGCCATGGGCCGGCCCTTCAGATAGGCCATCGTCGTCTCGTCGGGCGCCACCAGGCCGGCGCGCGCGCCGGCCTCGATCGACATGTTGGCGACGGTCAGCCGTCCCTCGACGCTCATCGCGCGGATCGCCTCGCCGGTATATTCGATGACGTGGCCCGTGCCGCCCGCCGCGCCGATGCGCCCGATGATCGCCAGCACGACGTCCTTGGGACTGACGCCGAAGCCCAGCGCGCCGTCGACCCGCACCTCCATCGTCCGCGACCGTTGCAGCAGCAGCGTCTGCGTGGCGAGCACATGCTCCACCTCGCTGGTGCCGATCCCGAAGGCGAGCGCGCCGAGCGCGCCGTGCGCGGAAGTGTGGCTGTCGCCGCAGACCAGTGTCGTGCCGGGCAGGGTGAAGCCCTGTTCCGGGCCGACGATATGGACGATGCCCTGCTCGGGCGCGAGCGCGTCGATATAGGGTACGCCGAACGCCGCGACGTTCGCGCGCAGCACGGACAGCTGCGTCGCGCTCTGCTCGTCCGCGATCGGCACCTCGCGGCCGGCGGCGTCGCGGCGCGGCGTGGTCGGCAGGTTGTGGTCGGGCACCGCGAGCGTCAGGTCGGG
>NZ_CAHJWW010000227.1 GCF_903643035.1 Sphingomonas bacterium
CGCGTGGGTCGCGCGCGGGCCGGGTGTGCCGCGCGGACCGCGCGGACGCTCTTCCCGCGCCGCCGGATCGGCGCCGATCGTCCTGGCGCGAGTCGCGTTGATCGTGTTCGCGCGCGCCATGAAGTCGTCGGGCAGCGGCGTGACCGGCACCTTCTGGCGCGTCACCTTCTCGATGTCGCGCAGGTACGCCCGCTCGTCGTCCGCGCAGAAGCTCCACGCGATGCCGCTGGCGCCGGCGCGCGCGGTGCGCCCGATACGATGCACGTACTGCTCGGGCACGTTGGGCAGTTCGAAGTTGAACACATGGCTGACGCCCGACACGTCGATGCCGCGCGCGGCGATGTCGGTCGCGATCAGCACCTTCACCTCGCCGGCCTTGAACTGCGCGAGCGCCCGCTCGCGGTTGGCCTGGCTCTTGTTGCCGTGGATCGCGTTGGACGCGATGCCGTTGCCCGCCAGCAGCTTCACGACGCGGTCGGCGCCATGCTTGGTGCGGGTGAACACCAGCGCGCGCTCGACGGCGGCATCGCCGAGCGCGATCGTCAGCAGCGCCTGCTTCTCCGACTGGTTGACGAACGTTACCTGCTGGTCGACGCGCTCGGCGGTGGTCGCGGCGGGCTTCACCGAGACGGTAGCCGGGTTCTTCAGGAACTGGTCGGCCAGCTCGCGGATCGACGCCGGCATGGTGGCCGAGAAGAACAGTGTCTGGCGTGCCTTGGGCAGCATCCGCACGATCTTGCGCAGCGCGTGGATGAAGCCGAGGTCCAGCATCTGGTCCGCCTCGTCGAGGACGAGGATCTCCAGCGCCGCCAGGCTCACGAACCGCTGCTCGATGAGGTCGAGCAGGCGGCCGGGGGTGGCGACGAGGATGTCGACGCCGCGCGCCATGTCCTGGCGGTTCTTGTTGATGCTGGTGCCGCCGAACACGGTGGCGACACTCATGCGCGAGAACTGGCCATAGCCGCGCGCGCTCTCGGCGATCTGGCCGGCGAGCTCGCGCGTGGGGGCAAGGACGAGCATGCGGCAGTGCGTCGGCAGCACGCGCGTGCCGGCCGCGACCAGCCGCTGGATCGACGGCAGCACGAAGGCGGCGGTCTTGCCGGTGCCGGTCTGCGCGATGCCGAGCAGGTCGCCACCTTCCAGCACCAGCGGTATCGCGTCGCGCTGGATCGGCGTGGGGGTCTGGTATCCCCGGGCTTCAAGCGCGCGGACGAGCGGCTCGGCCAGGCCGAGATGAGAGAATGACATGGAAGGGAACTCGCATGGGGCCACGCGCGGGCCGCATACGGGCGCACGGGCGGCGTCGGTTGACGACACCCCGCGTGACAGGGAAGCCTTGATGGATCGAGGCGGAGCCGGCGGCCGGTAAGGGCCGCTATCACGCTGCGTTTCCGTAAAGAGAACGCCTCGACACAGAGCAAATGTGCGACGGGGCGGCGAAAGTCAAGGTGGGTTGTACCGTCGCGACTCGCAAACCGTCACCCCGGACCTGTTCCGGGTTACGAGGTGGTGGAGGCGGTCAGCGATCAGCCGCACCGCCCCGCGCCGCGGCCTTCCCCTCGATCGCGTCCCAGATCAGCCCGGGCACGTCGGTCCCGTCGAAGCGGTCGATCGCGACGATGCCGGTGGGGGAGGTGACGTTGATCTCGGTCAGCCACTCGCCGCCGATCACGTCGATGCCGACGAACAGCAGCCCGCGTCGTTTCAGCTCGGGGGCGAGCGCGGCGCAGATCTCGCGCTCGCGGTCCGTCAGGACGGTCCTTTCCGCCGATCCGCCGACCGCCAGGTTGCTCCTGATCTCGCCCGCGCCCGGCAACCGATTGATCGCGCCCGCGATCTCGCCGTCGACCAGCACGATGCGCTTGTCCCCCTTCGCCACGTCGGGAAGGAACGCCTGCACCATGTGCGGCTCGGGCCAGGTCAGGTTGAAGATCTCGAACAATGCCGAGAGGTTGAGGCCGCCCTCCTCGACCTTGAAGATCGCCTTGCCGCCGTTGCCGTGCAGCGGCTTGACGACGATCGCGCCATGCGTGGCGAGAAAGGCGCGTGCCTCGTCCAGGCTGCGCGTGACGAGCGTCGGCGGCATGAAGCGGGCGTAGTCGAGGACGAACATCTTCTCCGGGGCGTCGCGGACGCTGGCGGGATCGTTGACCACCAGCGTGCGGTCGACGATCCGCTCGAGCAAATGGGTGGCGGTGATGTAGCCCAGATCGAACGGCGGGTCCTGCCGCATCAGCACCACGTCGGCCTGCGTGCCGAGGTCCAGCGCCACCGGCTCACCGAACGCGAAATGATCGCCGACGACGTTCCGTACCGTCACGGGATGCGCGCTCGCCCACAGCCGCCCGCCCGCCGGCAGCGACGGGTCCGTCGCCCAGTTGAGCGCGTCGGCGGTGTAGTGGAACAACTGGTGCCCGCGCGCCTGGCCCGCGAGCATCAGCGCGAAGGTCGAATCGCCGGCGATGTTCAGGCCGGCGAGCGGGTCCATCTGGACGGCGACGGTGAGGGGCGTGGTCATGGACGCGACGTACCCGTCCAGCCGGCGCAGCGGAAGCCGTGACCGTCGCCATCCCGCCGCACGCGCCCCGGCAGGGCCGCGTCGTCACCCCCGCAGGACGGGGTCCGCCGCGCTCTCGCCTATTGCGCGATCCACGCATTCTCGATGTGCCGCGGCCGCACGCCGGGCGCGAGCAGCAGCACGTCGACGCGGATATCGTCGCCCGGCCGGGCATAGCGGGTCATCAGCAACTCGGCCGCGGCGGCGACGCGGGCGAGGCGACGTTCGTCGATCGCGAAGTCCAGCTCGGCCGCGGTGGCGCGCGTCTTTACCTCGACGAACGCCACCAGCGATCCCTTTCGCGCCACGATGTCGACCTCGCCCGCCGGAGTCCGCACGCGCCGGTCGAGGATGTGCCAGCCCTTCAGGCGCAACCACCAGCCCGCCAGCCGTTCGCCACGCCGCCCCGCGCCCTCGGCGACGCGGCGATCCCTGGGTGCTTGGGTGCGGACCATGCGCGGGACCTGCCAAGCCGCGACGCGGCGCGCAAGCCGTCACGGACGGTGGCGGCCCGGCCGTGGATCGTTCCGCGCCTTCGCGCTTTACGCTTGATGGGACGGGGCGCCCGATCGCGGTGCCCGCCGCCTCATCGAACAGGAGAAACCATGAAGAAGATTATTGCCACTCCACTCATCGCCGCGCTGGCGCTGACCGTCGGCATCTCCGCGCAGGCGCAGACCACGAGCAAGACTCAGGTCAAGACCGACACCAGCGTCAGCGACGGCGTCGCCACCCGGACCACCAAGGTCGAGCATGTCACCAGGCGCAAGACGCATCGCCCCAAGAAGATTCTGGGCGTCAAGATCGGCCGCAAGACGGTAACGCACAAGACGGTGCACACGACCTCGACCAGCTCGAACGGCGATCAGAGCACCACCGTCAAGACGAACTGACGCACGCGCCTCAGCCCTGCGCGGGTTCCTTCAGGGCCAGGGCACGGGCGTAGAGCAGGCGGCGGTCGAGGCCCAGGCGTTTCGCCACCTCGCCCGCCGCCCTTGCCGCGGACAGCCGCGTCAGCGCCTCCGCCAGCGCGACGTCGCCGTCCTCCGGGCTGATCGGGGCCGGCGGTCCGGGCGGCGCGACGACCACGACGATCTCGCCCCTGGGCGGCCCCGTCCCTGCGTAACGGGTGGCGAGGGTGGACAGCGTTCCGGTCACCGCCTCCTCGAAATGCTTGGTGATCTCGCGCGTCACCGCCGCCTCCCGGTCGCCCAGTCCGTGCGCCAGCGCGGACAGGCAGGCGGCGAGCCGTGGCCCGCTTTCGTACAGCACCAGCGTGGCGCGAACGCCCGACACCTCCGCGATCGCCGTCGCGCGCGCGCCCGCCTTCGACGGCAGGAAGCCCAGGAACAGGAACCGGTCGGTGGGCAGGCCCGCGAGCGTCAGCGCCGCCACCGCCGCGCACGGGCCGGGGATCGTCACGACGGCATGGCCGGCCGCGCGCGCCTCGCGCACCAGCTTGTAGCCCGGGTCGGAGATCAGCGGCGTGCCCGCATCGCTGACCAGCGCCACCGCCTCTTGTCCCAACCGCGCGACCAGGCCGGGGCGGACCGCGTCGGCATTGTGGTCGTGGTACGGCTGCATGGGGCGTTTCAGCCCCAGATGGTGGAGCAGGCCGCCCGTCACCCGGCTGTCCTCCACCGCGATCAGGTCGGCGCGCGCCAGCACGTCGCGCGCGCGGGTGGACAGATCGCCGAGATTGCCGATCGGTGTGGCGACGATGTAGAGACCGGGGGGAAGGGGTTCCACGGGATGCACATGGCAGAGGCGACAGGGGTATCGCAACCACATGGTGGCGCCATGCGGCGTCTCGCGGGACGGTTCGCCGCAGGGGTGGCGCTCGCGGGCCTGGCGGCGTGCAATACGGTCGTGCCGCGCGGTCCCGTCGACCGCCTGCCGCCGCCCGCCCGTGCGCCCG
>NZ_CAHJWW010000228.1 GCF_903643035.1 Sphingomonas bacterium
CGCACGTGGCCGTCAGCGAGTGCGGCACGCTCGACGTCGCGGTGCGCGAGGCGGCGGGCAGGGCCGAGCCCGGCGAGACGGTGCTCCTGTCCCCCGCCGCCGCCAGCTTCGACCAGTATCGCGACTTCGAGGCGCGGGGCGACGCGTTCCGGGCGCTGGTGAAGGGGCTCGCCGCATGACCGACGCGCGCCAGATCAACCCCAACCTGCTCGCCCGCGTGCGCCAGCGCGGCGGGCGCGGGGACCGGTCGCCGCTCGGCACCTGGTTCTGGGACATCGACCGGGTGCTGCTGCTGCTGACCCTCGTCCTGATCGCGATCGGGCTGATCGCGGTCGCCGCCGCCAGCCCGGCGAGCGCGGTGCGCTATTCGGGCGAGCACCGCCACATCGCGCCGCTCTATTATTTCTGGCGGCAGGCGATGTGGGTGGGCGTCAGCCTGCCGATCCTGTTCGGCGTGTCGATGCTGCCGGTCGGCGCCGCGCGGCGGATGGCGCTGATCGGCGCGGGCGTCTGCGTCCTGCTGCTCGCGGCGACGCCGCTGATCGGCGTTCAGGTGAACGGCGCGCGGCGATGGCTGGGCGTCGGCATCGCGCAGTTCCAGCCGTCGGAGTTCCTGAAGCCCTTCTTCATCGTCGCGGTCGCCTGGCTGCTGTCGCTGAAGGTGCGCGACGGCGACCTGCCGGTGGTGACGATCACGGCGGCGATGACCGCGACCGTCGGCGGGCTGCTGATGATGCAGCCCGATTTCGGGCAGACGATCATCTTCTGCACCGTATGGATGGCGTTGCTGGTGATCGCGGGTACGCCGACGAAGGTGCTGGCGGGGCTGGTCGCGTGCGTGCCGGTCGGGCTGGTCGCCGCGTACCTGTTCTATTCCACCGCGCGCAACCGGATCGACGCGTTCCTGTTTCCCGACGCGGACGGCACCGGCGCATCCGACCATTTCCAGACGGACGCCGCGCATGCGACGCTGTCGGCGGGGGGCTGGACGGGCACGGGACCCGGCGGCGGGCACGTCAAGTTCGGGCTGCCGGAGGCGCACACCGACTATATCTTCTCCGTCATCGGCGAGGAGTTCGGGCTGATCGCCTGCGCGGTCATCGCCCTCGTGTTCCTCGCGATCGTGGTGCGCGTGTTCGTGAAGCTGCTGGACGAGACCGACGAGTTCCGCCTCTATGCCGCGGCCGGCCTCGCGACGCAGTTCGGCGCGCAGGCGCTGGTGTCGATGGCGGTCAACACCGGCCTTGCCCCGTCCAAGGGGATGACGCTGCCGTTCATCAGCTATGGCGGGTCCTCGATGATCGCGCTGTCGATCGGCATGGGCTTGCTGCTGGCGTTCACCCGGCGCAATCCGTTCCTGACGCGCAGCCCCTATGTGGTGCGCTGGAGCCCGTGATGACCGACGCCTTCCGTCCCCTGGCCAAGCACTTCGTCCTCGCCGCCGGCGGCACAGGCGGCCACATGGTGCCGGCCGCCGCGCTCGCGACCGAGCTGACGCGGCGCGGGCATCGCGTGGCGCTGGTCAGCGACGCGCGCGGCGTGCGCTTCCCCGGGCTGTTCGACACGGGCGACGGGGGTGTCCAGACCCACGTCCTGCCCGCCGGGCGGTTCCAGCTGCGCCGGCCGCAGGGCTGGGCGGCGGCGGCGCGCGAGATGTGGCGCGGGCGGGCGATGGCGCGCGAGCTGTACCGCACGTTCAGGCCCGCCGCGGTGGTGGGCTTTGGCGGCTACCCCGCGCTGCCCGCGCTGCTCGCCGCCTTCGCGGACCGGATCCCGACCGCGATCCACGAGCAGAACGCGGTGCTGGGCCGCGTCAACCGGCTGGTGGCGGGCCGGGTCGACGCGATCGCGACCGCCTATGGCCGCGTCGAGCGGCTGAGGCCGTCGCTCGCCGCCAAGGTGCGGCTGGTCGGCAATCCGGTGCGCGACGCGGTGCTGGCGTTGCGCGCGAGGCCCTATCCGCTGCTGGAGGAGGACGGCATCTTCCGCGTGCTGGTGACGGGCGGCAGCCAGGGCGCCAGCGTGCTGTCGCGCGTGGTGCCCGACGGATTGTCGATGCTGCCGGTCGCGTTCCGCCGCCGGTTGCAGGTGACGCACCAGGCGCGGATCGAGGACATCGACGCCGCGCGCGCCAAATATGCCGAGCTGTCGATCGCCGCGGACCTTGCGACCTACCTCCCCGACATGCCGAACGATCTCGCCTGGGCGCATCTGGTGATCGCGCGCGCGGGCGCCTCCACGATCGCGGAGCTGACCGCCGCCGGCCGGCCCGCGATCCTGGTCCCCTATCCGAGCGCCGCCGACGACCATCAGACAGCCAACGCACAGGAGATCACGCTGGCGGGCGGGGCGCGGACGATCGACGAGCAGGACTTCACGCCCGTCGAGCTTGCCAAGCAGGTGCAGAAGCTGGGCCTCGACCCCCATGCGCTCGCCAATGCGGCGGGTCGTGCGCGCGGCTGTGGCCGCCCGGATGCGACGCGCGACCTCGCCGACCTCGTCGAGAGCCTGGGTGCGCCGCTGGCACGGCTGCCGGTGGCGGCAACGCCGTCGCGGCGGGAGGCGTTCGCGTGAGGGGCGCCATTCTGGTCCTCCCCTGCAAGGGGAGGGGGACCGCGGCCGAAGGCCGTGGTGGAGGGGTGATGCCCTTGGCCAGCGGAGTTACCCCTCCGTCACGCCTGCGGCGCGCCACCTCCCCTTGCAGGGGAGGATTTTAGGATGTGCGGCCCTTCGACACGCTCAGGACAGGCGACACCCTTCATCGGAGACGTCCGATGAGAGGCGTCGCGACCGACATCGGCACGATCCACTTCGTCGGCATCGGCGGGATCGGCATGTCGGGCATCGCGGAGGTCATGAAGAACCTCGGCTATCGCGTTCAGGGATCGGACGTGGCGGAGGGCTATGTCGTGCAGGGGCTGCGCGAGAAGGGCGTGCCGGTCGCGATCGGGCACGCCGCCGCCAACCTCGGCGATGCGGCGGTCGTCGTCGTCTCCACCGCGATCCACCGCGGCAACCCGGAGGTGGAGGCGGCGCTGGAGCGGCGCGTGCCCGTGGTGCGCCGCGCGGAGATGCTGGCCGAGCTGATGCGGCTGAAATCCACCGTCGCGGTCGCGGGCACCCACGGCAAGACGACGACCACCAGCATGATCGCCGCGCTGCTCGATGCGGGCGGCGTCGACCCAACGGTCATCAACGGCGGCATCATCAACTCCTATGGCTCCAACGCGCGGCTGGGCGCGAGCGACTGGATGGTGGTGGAGGCGGACGAGAGCGACGGCAGCTTCCTGCGCCTCGACGGCACGGTGGCCGTCGTGACGAACATCGATCCCGAGCATCTCGACCATTACGGCAGCTTCGACGCGGTGAAGAACGCGTTCGTCGAGTTCGTGGAGAACGTGCCTTTCTATGGCGCCGCGCTGCTGTGCCTCGACCATCCGGAGGTGCAGGCGATCATCCCGCGCGTGCGCGACCGGCGCGTCGTGACCTATGGCTTCTCGGCGCAGGCGGACGTGCGCGGGGTGAACGTGACGCCGATCGCGGGCGGCAACCGGTTCGAGGCGATCGTGCGCCGGCGCGACGGGACGACCCGCTCGATCGAGGGCATCGAGCTGCCCATGCCGGGCCGGCACAACGTCTCCAACGCGCTCGCCGCGATCGGCGTGGCGCTGGAGCTGGACGTGCCCGACGAGACGATCCGCACCGGCTTTGCACGGTTCGGCGGCGTCAAGCGGCGCTTCACCAAGGTGGGCGAGATCGCGGTCGAGGGCGGCGTCGCGACCGTCGTCGACGATTACGCGCATCATCCCGTGGAGATCCGCGCGGTGCTGTCGGCGGCGACCGAAAGCGCCGGCGGCCGCGTGATCGCCGTCGTCCAGCCGCACCGCTTTACCCGCCTGCGCGACCTGATGGCGGAGTTCCAGACCGCGTTCAACGAGGCGGACGTCGTCTATGTCGCCCCGGTCTATGCGGCCGGGGAAGCGCCGATCGAGGGGATCGACGCCGCCACGCTCGTCGCCGGCCTGAAGCAGCGCGGGCATCGCGCGGCGCACGAGGTGGCGAGCCCGGAGGCGCTGGCCGAGGTGCTGGCGCATGGGCAGGGCCAGGCCGCGGGGCTGCGCGCGGGCGACACGGTGATCTGCCTGGGCGCCGGCGACATCACCCGCTGGGCGGCGAGCCTCGCGTCCGCGATCGAGCATGTCGGGAAGGTGCCGGCATGAGCCTGTGGCAGACCGCGCTGAAGCTCCAGGCGGACGCGATCGAGGCGCAGCGCCGCGCGATGGAGGCCGGCGCGCAGGCGCTCGACCCGACAGGGGCGATGCTCGACGCGCAGGAGGCGATGGCGCGCGCCGCCGAGGCGAACCGTCGCGCCTGGGCGAGCTGGGCCAGCCTGTGGGGCATCGAATGAGCGCCGCGCGCGCCTCGGTGTCGCCAGCGCCGCCAGCTCCGTCCATGCCGTCCGTGCCGTC
>NZ_CAHJWW010000229.1 GCF_903643035.1 Sphingomonas bacterium
CCCCCCCAGCCGGTCGGCCGCCAGCCGCACCGCCAGCGCAGTCGCGTCGTGGTCGGGATGACCGCCCTCGTAGGGGTGGGTGAGGATCGCCGCCACGCCGGCGCAGTCGCGTTCAAGCTGGTCGGCGATGGTGGCGACGTGGCGCACCGCGGCCTGGTCCGGCGTTTCATACCGGATCAGCCGGGGGCTCGCCTCCAGCGCCGCGACGGCGGCACCGAGTTCCAGCGCGCGCGCGGCCGCATACTCCCCGCGCGTCGCGAAGCCGAGCCGGCGCGCGTCGCCCATGTCGTCCGGTGCCCCGTCCGTCACCAGCACCAGCGTAGACGCGCGCAGCCGGCGCAGTGCCGCGCCCGCCCACAAGGTCTCGTCGTCGGGATGGGCGACGACGAGCGCGACGGGGTCGTCGATCGGCTCGCCGGACGCGAGGCGCCGCGCCCACCGATCCGCCTCGCTCACGGCGTGCCCGCCAGCAACGCGATCGCCGAGCGATAGCCGCCAAGCGTTCCGACATCGACATAGCTTTCGCCCGCGCGCACGCCCGTCGCGACGTTGCCGCGCGCCAGCCAGGCATTGACGAGCGTGCCGAAATACTCGTCGTCGCGCCCCGGCTCGCGCCACAGCGCCGCCAGCTCGTGCAGGGTGCGGCCGGGCATCCTGAACGCCCCCCAGACCCAGCGCGACCGCGGCGCCGCGGCCTTGACCTCGATCTCCTCGACGCGCCCGTCCGCGTTCGTGACGACCGCGTCGAACAGCGACGGGTCCTCGACCGGGAACAGCAGGAACGACAGGCGGTCGCCGGGCAGGTGCCGCAACGCGTCGCCGGGGAACCAGATCGTGTCGGGCAGGCCGACCAGCACCTGATCGTCGGGAGCGATCAGCGGACACGCGCGGAAGATGGCGTCGCACAAGCCCGCCGGCCTCGGCTGGACCACGAAGGCGGTGTCCACGCCGCCGATCCCGGCGCCGTAATAGCGGACGATGTCCGACTTGGTGGGCGAGATGACGAAGCAGATGCGCGTCGCGCCGCCGGCCACCATCCGTTCGACCAGATACTCGCTCACCGCCTTGGGCCGCTCGCTGCCGTCCGCCTCGATCCGGCTGCCGACGGGCAGCAGTTCCTTCGAGAAGGCAAGCGGCTGGATCCGCGTTCCGGTGCCGGCGGCGGGGATGATCCCCCACATCAGCCAGCGACCGCGACGGAGGAGCGGGACCCGGCGCGTTCGATCAGCGCGACCAGCTCCGCGGCGCGGGCGGACGAGCTGTGCTCGGCCAGGACCCGCTCGCGGGCGCGGGCCGCGATCCGCCGCACCTCGCCATGATCGAGCGCCAGCGCGGCGAGGACGTCGGCATGGCCGTCCGCCAGGATGATCTCCTCGCCCGGCGCGAAGAAGGCGTCGAGGCCGTCCCACCGGTCCGACACGATCGCGGCGCCGCACGCCGCCGCCTCGAACAACCGGCCGGACGGGCACCAGCCCATCGCCGCCATGTCCGCGCGGGTGACGTTCAGCGTCAGCCGCGACGACGCGAAGAACGCCGGATGGTCGGGTGGAGCGACATGATCCATGAACCAGATGTTGGGCCGCCACGGGAAATCGGCGGGGTAGCCCGATCCCCCGAGCACGAACCTTGCCCCGGGCATCGCCGCCGCGGGGCGGACGAACAGTTCGGCCAGCGCGCGCTGGCGGTCGGCGGCATGGGTGCCAAGATACGACAGGTCGCCCGCGAAGGTCGCGTCCGCGGGCACCGGACGGTGCGCAGCGGGATCGACATGCCCGTACAACGGCGCGGTCGCCCGCGCGCCGAGCCGCGCCGCCAGCGCCGTCAGCGCCGGACCGCCGGTGTAGCTCAGGACCAGATCGAACCCCCCCAGGCCTTCGGGCGGCAGATAGTCGACCGTCTCGCCGGCGGCGAGACGGGCCAGCGTCACCGGCGTGTCGAGATCGTAGAACAGCCGGACGGCGTGGGAACCGCCCTCCGCCAGCCGGGTCGCGGCGACCGCATCGGGACAATAGGAGGTGACGATCACGACATCGACGTCGAGCAGCCGGCGCCGCTGCGCCAGCACCTGTTCCCACTCGTCGTACAGGTACAGCTCGCCCGCCGGCAGCCGGGACAGGTCGCGATGCTCCGCATACCAGGGCATGTCGCGCTCGGCGAAGGTGACATGGTGGCCCTGCGCCGCCAGCGCCCGGATCAGGCCGCGCCACAGGGTCGCGTGGCCGTTTCCCCAGGAGGAACTGATCGTCAGACCGAAGATCGTGATCCGCAATCGCACCCGCCGAGATTGTGCAACGGGAGGCCCGAGCCGGAATCGAACCGGCGTGCAAGGATTTGCAGTCCTCTGCGTAACCACTCCGCCATCGGGCCGCGATGCGCTGGAAGGCGCGCAAATCCACGGTTTTTCGCACTCGGTCAACCGCCGAAAACGGAAAAGTTCGCAGTCGTTTTTGAAAAGTTCGCAGTGTGCCCGATCTGTTCTGGTCCCCGCGCGCCCGGAGGTGGCCCATGTCTGAGGCGGTGAAGAGTGCCACATCGCGGCGCATGAACCTCGTCAAATCAGACTGCGAGGTCCGCGATGATCGCTGGTCGATCCGCATCGACGCGGGGGATGATCCTTGCGGAGTCTGGGTCGTCCATCGTCAGTACGGCGACTTCTACGATTGGCCCGAGGCATCAATGGGCGGCGGTGATTGTCGCGGCGGCGTCTGCCCTGCTGCCGATCGCGCCTACACCATGCAGGACGAGTCGAATTATCGCACGCGGTCGGCTGCCCTGAAAGCCGCTCACGAATTCCTGCGGCGCTTCGGCGCTGGCGAGGTCGAATATCTGGAATACGATAGAGACAGCCAAGAGCGTGTCGTGGTCGGGCATGCGATCCGTCGCCACATTCGGGGCTGGTGGTCGAAAGACGAGGCCGACACGCCCGATCCGCTCGCGCCGTTCTATCCCACCTCCGCTGGCGGCATCGCCGTGGCGGCGGCGTAATGGCGATCGACAATCTCTTCGCCCGCGGCGCGCGCATGATCCACGAGGAAGCGGTCGAGATGACGCTCGCCTCGCTGCGCGCCTACTGGTTTAACCACGAGACGATCGCGGTCGCCTGGTCGGGCGGCAAGGACAGCACGGCGACGCTGACGCTCCTCGTCCACCTGATCGAGGCGGGCGAGCTGCCACGGCCGCGCAAGCTGCTCGTCTTCTATGCCGACACCCGGCAGGAGCTGCCGCCGATCCAGGTCAGTGCCGAGCTCATCATGGCCAAGCTGCGCGAGCGCGACTGGATCGAGGTGCAGGTCGTGACTGCGCCGCTCGACAAGCGTTTCTGGGTCTACATCCTCGGCCGGGGCGTGCCGCCGCCGAACAACAACACCTTGAGGTGGTGCACGCGCCAGATCAAGGTCGACCCGATGACGGCCGCGCTGGAGACGGCGATCTCCGGCATGGAAGGGTCTGCGCTGATGATTACCGGCGTCCGGCAGGGCGAGAGCGCAGTCCGCGACGGCCGGATCCGCATGTCGTGCTCGAAGGATGGCGCCGAGTGCGGGCAGGGCTGGTATCAGCAGGTCCTGCCCGAGGCGAAGGGCATCCGGGGCCGGGTCGCGACGCTGGCCCCGATCCTGCACTGGGGCGTGTGCATCGTCTGGGATTGGCTGAAGGTCTACGCGTCGCGCCCCGAGTTTGGGGGCTGGCCTACGGCGATCCTGGCCGATGCCTATGGCGGCGATGATGCAGCCGAGAAGGCGGCGCGGACCGGCTGCATCAAGTGCCCGCTCGCGTCGGCCGATACCGCGCTCGACTACATCCTGTCGCTGGCAGCTTGGTCCTACCTGAGGCCGCTGAACCGGCTTCGCCCGCTCCACGAACGGTTACGGCTTCCCGCCTCCCGGCTGCGCAAGGCCGGGGCCGAGCGGCTGAAGGACGGCTCGATCGCGGCGAACCCGCAGCGCATGGGGCCGCTGACGCTGGAAGTGCGCGCCGAGGCGCTGGAAGAGCTGCTGGGCGTGCAGGCCGAAATCAACGCCAGCGCCGACGCGCTCGGCCGGCCGCGCATCGACCTCGTCAATGCGGAGGAGGAAGCGCGCATCCGCGAGCTAATCGCCGCGCGCCAGTGGCCGGATGGCTGGACGGGAGACGAGCCGAGCGCGGAAGTGTGGCTCGACAGCGTCTATCAGGATGGATCGGTGCAGCCGCTGCTTTTCCGCGACTTGGTGGGAGCATGAGCGACGACGAGCCGCGCATCGATGGCGGGAGCGGGATGCCGATGATCGAGGGGTGATGCCGAGCCTTGCGACAAGGTGCAGTATATGCTGGAACGCTCCCCGCGCACGCGGGGATAGCGACGGGCATGAAGCCATGGTGACAGACAAGGCACGTCTCTATCGACGCGACGTCGCGGACATCATCCGCAGGATCGACAAGGCCTATCCCAAGGCTTCGCTGATTTATGCCCGGATCGTCTTGGCGCTG
>NZ_CAHJWW010000230.1 GCF_903643035.1 Sphingomonas bacterium
GAGACGTCCCGCCAGTTCCGAGAAGAACAGCGCGGACGCCGAGCGCTCCGCGCCGCTCACGCCGTCGAGCGCGAACCGATCCGCCCATTCCTCCTCGCCGCGACGCGTCCAGAGGCCGCCGTCCGGCATGGCGCTCGGGCCGATACGCTGCTCGTCAAAGGCGATGTGGCCGACCTCGTGCCCGATTATCCAGGTGAGGATGCTCGCTGCATTGTCGTCCTGCGTACGCACCATCACCTCGGCGACCTCCGGGTCGGCGGTGGCGGACGGCGCCGTCTGGGCGCCGGAGAAGTCAAACGAGTTGATCGTCGCCTTGATCAATGCTTGGTCGCAATAGACAACATTCTTTCCTGCGAGCGTGCGGCAGTTGCACGGCTGGCCGCGCACGCCGTCGATTGCTGACGGTTTTAGCAGATAGACGTTGAGGCGGTTGGGATCATAGGGTCCGTTTACGTTGACGCGAGCGGTGCCGAGTGCCGTCCTGCGGGCAGCGTTGGTCGCCGCATTGAACACCGCGAAGTAATCGGTGTCCTCGAGGTCGGCGGGTGCTGGCGCGATATCGGTGGTCAGCGCCGATGCAGTCGACGTCTGCGCGATGACCGACGGTGCCCAGAGGGTAATCGGCAACAGTAACGTTAGCAAGAACGCGACGAACGGTCGTTCCAAGGATCGGGTCGCGCACGGCGTTGGGATTAAGCGATAGTTGCGCGCGTCCACCATGTCGCTCACCTCGTTGCTCTCGCTGTGTAAGACCAGAAAACTAAAATTAGCTCGCACGAAGCCTTTTGTGTGGCGCACCTTTTTCAGCGGATTTGGCAAACGGCAGTTTAGCCGCCGCGCTGGCTACGCTCAACGACCGATTTAGGGCGGGAAGCAGTCGGCCAACGGTCCTCGGGTGGGGTCGTGTCCCACCGAATGGTGTAGCTTCGGCGGCATAGCCGCATCGATCTCCGGTCAGGCCGGGCTGGTCATGCGGCCATGGATGGCAACGTGACGGCGGGATCATCGCTCAATTGGGTCACGCTTTCCAGCGTCATGTAGCGGCCCCGCTGAACAGCCCACTCGTCATTCTGCTCGAGCAGCAAGGCGCCGACGAGACGAGTGATGGCGTCCTCGTTGGGAAAGATGCCGACCACGCCGGTGCGCCGCTTGATCTCGCCGTTCAGGCGTTCGAGCGGATTGGTCGAGTGTAGCTTGGTGCGATGCTGCGGCGGGAACGACATGTAGGCGAGCACGTCTTCCTCGGCCGTGTCCATCAGCTTGGCGAGTTTCGGGACGCTGGGTCTGAGTTGATCGGCGACCTTGCGCCATTGCCCCTTGGCCGCTTCGGGCGTCTCCTGGGCATAGGCCGTGGCGATGAAGGCCGAGACGACGCGGCGCCCGCTCTTGCCTGCGTGCGCCATCGCGTTGCGGGCGAAGTGGACGCGGCACCGCTGCCAGGTCGCGCGGAACACGCGCGAGACGGCCGCCTTGATGCCCTCATGGGCGTCCGAGATGATGAGCTTCACGCCCCGCAGACCCCGTCGCGCGAGGCTCCGCAGGAAGTCGGTCCAGAACGTCTCAGCCTCCGACGTGCCGATCGCCATGCCGAGCACCTCGCGCCGGCCGTCGCCGTTCACGCCGACCGCGATGGTGACGGCGACCGAGACGATGCGACCGGCCTGGCGGACCTTCAGGTACGTCGCGTCGACCCAGACATACGGCCAGTCACCCTCGATGGGTCGCTCAAGGAACGCCTTCACGCGCACGTCGATCTCCTCGCAGAGCCGGCTCACCTGGCTCTTCGAGATGCCGCTCATCCCCATTGCCTTGACCAGATCATCGACCGAGCGGGTCGAGATCCCCTGGATGTACGCCTCCTGCACGACCGCAGTCAGCGCCTTCTCCGCAAGCCGGCGCGGTTCGAGGAACGCTGGAAAATAGCTGCCGGTCCGCAAACGGGGGATCCGCAGCTCGACCGTGCCGGCCCTCGTCTCCCAGTCCCGATCGCGGTAGCCATTCCGCTGGACGAGCCGGTCGCTGCTCTTCTCACCATAGCCAGCGCCGGTCAGGCTGCCGACCTCGAGGTCCATCAGCCGCTGCGCGGCAAAGCCAATCATCTCGCGCAGGAAATCGGCGTCGGCGCTCTTTCCCACCAGCGCCTGAACGCTCATCGTATCTTCGGTCATCGGGGTCTCCGTTGGTTGAGTTCGCAACCCAAACCTATCCGAAGATCTCCGATGGCCACCCCTCAGCTACACCACCACCCGGGACACGACCAGTAGATACGGCGCTTCTTTGCAGACGTGCTGCGCCAGCACCACAGCACGAACCCATTGGTCGCGACGATCAGGGCGGCGCACTTGGGCGTGAAATCCAGCCACTTGATTGCCGCGGCTGTCATCGACACTTCGTAGCGGTAGGCACACTGCCGCAGCAGCTCCAGCGTCATGTCATCGCGACCAACCTGAGTGCGGTAATCGTCCATTGGCATCAGCAGGTAGGAAGCAAAGGCATCAGCTTCCTGCTCGATGCGGCGCCGTTCCGCGTCTCGATCAACCCCGAGAACCTGCTTCTCTCCGCATTCGAAACCTCCAGGATAGAGCTGGCGGTGTACAAAATAGTGCCCCAACTCGTGCGCTAGCGTGAAATTGACGCGCCCCGCCGAGACGATGTTGGGATTGTAGAGGATCGCCCACTTTCCGCTCTTAGGTAGCGGCGACAGTGCTCCTTCAAAGCGATCTACCGGCGCCTCAGCGATCGTCTTGATCGGGTCAGTGAATCTCTGCTGTGTGTAATCAAGGGCGATGGTCCGCACCTCAACCGGGAAGCGCGGTCCCCACAACTGGCTCAGCAGATTGGCCCAGGCTTTCGGTTGGGTGGGATCAGGCATTACTCGTCGTCCAGCACATCTAGAATACGTTTGAGCTTCTCTTTCACGTCGGGATTGGCGCCCTGATACTTACGATAGAACGCTTCATCGTGTTCATCAGCAGTCGGCTTGGTGCGCTCCTCATCCGCAAGATACTCAGGCGTCACCCCTAGGACGGCTGCAATGCGATTCAGCTTGTCAGCCGACGGACGCGCGACCGGCTTATTCTCTATTTCCCACATATAGCTCTTGCTGCTGTCGGTAGCTTGGGCGAGCTGATCGAGGGTCAGCTTCTTCTCCTGCCGTAGCTCCCGCACCTTCCGACCGAGGGTCGATGACATGATTTCTCCGCGAAAATTTTCCCGTTCGGTGATAACCTCATTTTCCCTACTTGAATAGCGAACTCGCGATAGCCATACTATCCGTACCGGTAGTCCGAACTTGGTGCCGGCATGTTTGGTTCAAGGAGTTCAAAATGTCAGGTAAGAAGGGCGGCGGCAGCAACACCCGCAGCGCAATCAGCGGCCGGTTCGTGACCTCGGGTCAGGGCAAGGCAAGCCCGCACACGACGGTGCATGAAGCCAGCGGCCCGAGCGGCAGCTCTGGCGCTCACTACCGTAGCGCGATCAGCGGCCGGTACGTCACCACCGCGCACGGCAAGGCCAGCCCGCGCACCACCGTGCGCGAAAGCTGAGGAGACGATCCATGCAGATCGAAGGCGCGGTTCTCCGCGAGCAGGGAGTGACCTTCGCGATTGTCGTCGTGAAGCGTCACGTCGTCGACAACCGCACGGAGGCTCAATCGGCGATCCGCTCGTTCGGCTCCGTTTTCCCAGGAATGCCCATTGTTCTGATGGCGCAGGACTCATCGGGGCAGCCCACCTACTTCGGCCGAACGGACATCGCGAATTTCATGTCGAATGTCTCGCCGAGCCGGGTCCCCTGGAAGCGCTACACCATCAACTAGGAGAGCCAATCATGGCTGATGTTCAGGTCACCTGCATCAACAAGCAGCCGCGCAACAACACGCATGAGGGAATTACGCACCTCGGCGGCAGCGGATGGAAATGGACCCGTAACGAGGTTATCCAGTCCATCCGCAGCAAGACCAACACCTTCTTCACGCGCGTGAACGGAAAGCGTGCGGACATCGGGATCGTGGACGGGCAGAACGGCCCTTACCTGCGAACCTATGCGGACGGTCAGTGGAACGACAATCTGCTGGCGCTGCCCGAGTGCGCGTAATCGGCTTCGCCTAAGCCCACGGTATCGGCCGTCGCCCGGTATCGTGGGCTTTTTAAGATGATCGGTCGCCAATCGATCTCCGGCGCGCCTTATAGGCGCTGCGCGCTTCCCCGAACCCCAACTCCCGGCTGTCGCGGGTCGTCGCCCCGACCACGACGCCGCAGGCGCCCAGCGCGCGTGCATAGTCCTCCCGATATCGGCGAAGATCGGCCGGCCCTGACGGCAGCGCTCGGCCATCCTCATTCCGATACTCGACCAGCATTTTGACAAACGGGCCTTCATGCTCGCCCGCCACCCACACCTGATCGTGGCCGGCGAACGCCCTGCGCGCCATGGCGAGCGCCGCCGCCTCGTTG
>NZ_CAHJWW010000231.1 GCF_903643035.1 Sphingomonas bacterium
CCGCGACGTTCGCGGCCTGGGCGGCGGCGGCGGAGGGGGCGATCGCCGCCGGGATCGCGAGCGCGGCGGCGGTGGCGGCGAGCAGCATGGTGGTCTTTGTCATCAGAACTGGGTTCCTACATTGAAGGTGATGAGTTTCTTGTCGTCGCCCGGCTGAACGACGACCGCCTTGGCGAGGTCGATGCGCAGCGGCCCGAACGGAGAATTCCAGTTGACGCCGATGCCGACGGATACGCGCGGCCTGACGCTGCTGCCATAGAATTGCTCGTCGAACGGCGCGGTCGACGACGCCACGATGGCCGTGTTGGCCGCATCGTTCGTGCACCCTGCCAGCGTGCCGGTCGTCGTCGTCCCCGATGGGCAGATCGTGGTGGAGGTGGAGATGGCCGCGCCGGTGCTGTCCGTGATGGTGTTGGTGTAGAGCGGGTTGCCGGACGCGTCCTTTACGTAGGTAGTGTAGGGCAGGTAGATCACCTTGTGCGTTATCGGGTCCGTATATTTGGGGAAGCCGCCCGGCACCGTCGGCGCGGGCCTCGTCACCCCGAACAGGCTGCCGAACTGCGCGTAGATGCTGGGGCGCAGCCCGAGCTCGCGCGCGCCGGCGCCCAGCGGCAGCTCCAGCTCCACCTTGCCGAGGTAATAGGCACGCCCGCCCAGCGCGTCGTCGGTGATCGAGTTGCGATCGGTGGGCAGCGTCTGCGTCGTCGAACCGTCGGCGTTGGTAGTGGTAACGTACGTGGCGCGCTTCACGCGAGGCCCCACGCCACGGATATCGAAACCGCGGAACTGCGGCTCGCCCAGGTAGAAGCGGTTGTTGATCCGGATCCTGTCGATGTCTGGCCCGCGGCTCGGCTCGAGCGAGAAGATGTACCCGCCCTCCCCCGTGCCCGACAGGATAAAGCCGCCGCCCAGACTCTTGTAGCGCGCGGCGTTCACCCGGCTGCTGACATAACGGACATCGCCGCCCAGCCCCGCGAAATCCTGGCTGAACGAGAAGGAGGTGCCGGCGCTCGGCCGCAGCCGGCTGTTGAGGCTGTCATAGACGATCGAATAGCCGATCGACGAGGATAGCCGGTTGCCAAGCGAGTCGCACAGATAGCGCCCCGCCTGCAACGGGTCGCAAGTGTCATCGGGACTGTTGCCGCGGATGCCGTCGAAGTTGTTGTCGCTGTAATAGGACGACTTCGCCAACGTCACCTGATCGTAGGACAGGCCATAGCGGCCGGACAACGACCAGAACTCCGTCAGCGGCAGGCCCGCGCGGATCTGAAAGCCGGTGGAGTTCTGCTGATAGGTCGTCTGTCGCGTGTCGCCCTGATAGCCGAACGAGCTGTAGTCGCGCCGGAACAGGTCGACGCCCAGCGCCACGTTCTTGTTGAAGACGTACGGATCGGTGAAGCCGAGCTCGACTGACTTGGAGTAATAGGAGTAATTGACGCCGGCCCGCAGTTCCTGACCCTTGCCGCGGAAGTTGCGCTGGGTGATGTTCGCCTGGATGATGAACTGTTCGAGGCTGGAATAACCGACCGACAGCTGCAGCTCGCCGGTGGACTTTTCCTCGACGGGCGCGCTCAGGATCACGCGGTCCGGGGTGGAGCCGGCTGTCTGCTTCAACTCGAACTTGTCCTGGAAGTAGCCGAGCGAATTGATCCTGTCCTGCGATCGCTTGACCTGGAAACTGTTGAACGCATCACCTTCCGCCAACCGGATCTCGCGGCGGATCACCTTGTCCTGCGTCTGCGTGTTGCCGGTGATCTCCACTCGCTCGACATAGGTGCGTTGCGCCTGCGCGATGTGGAAGTTGATCCCCATCGTCAGCGTGTCCTTGTCACGCTGGAACTCGGGGTTCACGTCGGTGAACGCATAGCCGAACAGGCCAGTGGCCTGGTTGAGCTGGTCGACCGAGTCCTCGACCTGCTTGGCGTTGTACCAGTCGCCCTTCTTCATCGGCAGCGTGGCGGCAAGCTTGGTATTGTCGAAGTCGCGGATGTCGCTATCGACGCTCACGTCGCCGAAGTGATAGCGCGGCCCCTCCTCGACGACATAGGTGATGATGAAGTTGCGCTTGTCGGGAGTGAGCTCCGCCACCGCCGAGGTCACGCGGAAGTCCGCATAGCCGTTGGTCAGGTAGAACTGGCGCAGCTTCTGCTGGTCGTAGGCGAGGCGATCCTGGTCGTAGCTGGTGGCGGACGACAGCAGGCGGAAGAAGCGCGCCTGCTTGGTCGCCATCTGCTCGCGCAGCTTGTCGTCGGAGAAGATCTTGTTGCCGATGATGTTGATCTGGCGGACCTTGGATTTTGCGCCCTCCGTCACCTCGAACACCACGTCGACGCGGTTCTGGTCCAGGCTGACCATCTTAGGGCTGACGCTCGCGGCGAAGCGGCCCTGACGGCGGTACAGCTCGATGATGCGCGCGACGTCCTGCCGGACGGCAGTGCGGGTGAATATCTGCCGCGGCTTGAGCTTGACCTCCTTGCCGATCTTGTCTTCCTTGAGGTTCTTGTTGCCCTCGAAGATCACGCGGTTGATGATCGGGTTCTCGCGCACGCGCAGGACAATGTCCCCGCTCTCGACGCCGCTGATCTGCACGTCGGCGAACAGGTCGCTGGCGTACAGTTCCTTGATCGCCTGATCGAGCGTGTCGTTGGTATAGCTCTGACCGACCCGCAGCTTGGTGTAGGACAGCACCGTCTCGGGTTCGATCCGCTGCGATCCCTCGACACGGAGCGTCCTGATCGCGCGGGCCACCGCCGGCGACACGGGGGCGGGGGCGGGCGGCGTGACGGGAACCTGCGCGCCGCTCGCCAGTTTGTTCCTGGTGACACGGTCGGCCGCAGGACCCGCCGGCCTTGCCGCCTGAGCCAGGGCTGTCGTCGGTGTTCCCGACAATATGGTGCCGGTCAGCAGAATGGCGGTGGTACGCGCGCCTAGAGTTGAAACCTTAACTGTCACTCAGATACCCCGACCCAAAACGCGATCAAACCGCAACGCCCCGCGTCCGTCGCCATGCCCCGGCTTGCTCATCCGATCAACCCGGCGAGCCCGTGCCCCACGCCCTGCCCCAGTCCGCGCCAGAGTCCCGCCTTGCCCAGATCGTTGGCCGTGACCACGAACATCAGCGCGAGCAGCGCCGCGAGCCCGCCACGAAAGGCCCACTCCTGCACCGCAGGCGTGACGGGGCGCCGGCGCACGGCCTCGATCGCGTAGAAGAACAGGTAGCCGCCATCCAGCATCGGAATTGGCAGCAGGTTGATGAACCCCAGATTGATCGAGATGAGCACGATCAACGACACGAACGCCGTCCAGCCAAGCGTGATCTGCTCGCCGGCCGCGCGCGCCATGCCGACCGGGCCGCTCATGTCCTTGATCGAGCGGCGGCCGCTCACGAGCTGGGCGAGCGTATCGATCGTCAGCCGCACGTAGTCCCATGTCCGGCCGGCCGCGACGAGCGGCGCGCGCCACGGGCTGACCCGGACCACCACCGGCGGCGGTGGCCCGACGCCCAGCAGGCCACGCTCGAAGCGATTGCCGAACCGGTCCTCCTCTGCGAGCATGCCCAGCCTCGCCTGCGCCGACCGGACGGTGCCGTCGCGGACATAGTCGATCCGCACCGCATCGCGCGGATGGATCATCACGTAATGGAAGATGTCGTCGAACGTCCCCATCGAGCGCCCGCCGATCGCGACGATCCGGTCGCCCGCTAGCAGTCCGGCGCGCGCCGCCGCGGTGCCCGGATTGACGGCGGCCACCACCGGCGGCGTCCGCACATCGCCATAGGCGATGACGCCCCCCGCAATGACGAGGATCGCGACGATGAAGTTCACCGCCGGACCCGCCAGCACCACCAGCGCGCGCTGCCACACGGGCTTGGCCTGGAACGTCCGCTGTCGCTGCGCGGCGGGCAGCGCAAGCCAGTCGGCCGAGGGTTGCGAGGCGGGGTTCATGTCGCCGGCGAACTTGACGTAGCCGCCCAGCGGCAGCGCCGACAGCTTCCACCGCGTGCCGCGCCGGTCGGTCCAGCCCGCGATCTCGCGCCCGAAGCCGATCGAGAACACGTCCGCGCCGATGCCGAACCAGCGGCCGACGAGGTAGTGGCCCATCTCGTGCACGAACACGAGCGGGCCGATCACCAAGGCGAACGCGACGATCGTCAGTAGAAATCCGGGAGACTCGGTCACGCCACGCCCTCGACAGGCCCCGTTGCACGATGCGCCCCCGCACCAGTCGCGATCCGCTCGCGGGCCAGGGCTCGCGCCTCGGCATCGACCGCCAGGACCGCATCGAGCGTCTCCGGAGCGGCTGGATCGTAGTGCTCGAGCGTATCGGTGACGATTGCGGCAATTTCGAGGAAGCCGATACGTCCCGCCAGAAACGCGGCCACCGCGACCTCGTTCGCCGCGTTCAGGATTGCCGGCCGCGCCGCGCCCGCCGCCAGCG
>NZ_CAHJWW010000232.1 GCF_903643035.1 Sphingomonas bacterium
CGGGCAGTCCCGCCGCCTGCAGCATGACCCCCATCCGCGCCCGTGCCGCCGGGCGCGACGGGTCGAGCCCGAACAGCCGCGCCTCGCCCGCGTCCGGGCGCAGCCGCCCGGTCAGCAGGCCGACGGCCGTCGTCTTGCCCGCGCCATTGGGTCCGAGCAGCGCGGTCACCTCGCCCGCGCGGATCGCGAGATCGAGCCGGTCGAGCACCGGCTTGCCGCCCAGTCGTTTCGATGCGGCGGCGAGCGTCGCCACCGCGGCCAGATCCTGCGTCATCGCCCCGCTCCTGATGTCCGGGAAGAACCGTCGCACGCTCCGCGACGCAGGCTCAGTGCCGCGCGTCACCGCGCGGGCATGACAGATATCATATCCGCGTGGCACGGGCCGATCCGTCGCCTCGCGATCGGCCGGTGCCCGCGTCGGACCCGCGCGCCGCCATACGGGCGATCGTGACCCTTGCGCCGCGTCGCGGCTCCGATATTCTCGACAGCCGAGGCCGAAGGACGGGGACGGGGACGCATGCGCGGGTTGGCGAAGGCTTGGTCCGGGGTCCTGGGATTGCTGGGCCTGATGACGGCAGGCCCAGCCGTCGCCGCGTGCACGGTCGCCAGGGCCATCGACCTGCCGGTGACGCTGGTCGGCGAGCGCGCGATGGTGGCGGCCAGGTTCGGTCCGCACGACGCGCGTTTCATCGTCGACAGCGGCGCCTTCTACAGCACCCTGTCCCAGGCTTCCGCCGCCGGGTTCGGCCTGTCGAGCGAACCTGCGCCCGCGTGGTTCCGGCTTCGCGGGATCAATGGCGATGCATCGGTGTCGATCACGAAGGCGAAGGATTTCTCGCTCGCCGGCATCCGGATCCCCGCCGCCGACTTCATCGTCGGCGGCAGCGATACGGGAAGCGCGGGGCTGCTCGGCCAGAACATCCTCGGCCTTGCGGATACCGAATATGATTTCCCCCACGGCGCGGTGCGGCTGATGCGGGTCGAGGGATGCGGCAAGGTGGCGCTCGCCTACTGGTCGGCGGGCAGGCCCTTTTCCACCATCCCGCTCGAGCGCGGCGGCGACGGACCATGGAAACCGCACACCATCGGCACCGTGCTGGTCAACGGCGTCAGGATGCGGGCCGTGTTCGATTCAGGGGCGCAGAGCACGATGATGACGCTCGCCGCGGCAAGGCGTGCGGGCGTCACCCCGGCCAGTCCCGGCGTGACGTCGGTCGGGTACGACACCGGTCTCGGCTCGAAACGGATCGCGGCCTGGATCGCGCCGTTCGACAGGATCGACCTGGGCGGAGAGATCGTGTCGCGACCCAGGTTCCGGATCGCCGACATTCAGCTCGATGCTGACATGCTGGTCGGGTTCGACTTCTTCCTGACCCACCGCATGTTCGTCTCGAACGCGAACCACCAGCTCTACATGACATATGAGGGCGGGCCGGTGTTCGGGCTGACGCCGACCGGCGCGCGGACCGGAACGGGCGAGAAGCTCGATCTGACCGACAGGGCGGCCGACCCGACCGATGCCGAAGGGTTCGGCCGGCGCGGGACCGTGCTCATGTCGAAGCACAGGTTCGCCGAAGGGCTCGCCGACCTCGACAGGGCCGTGACGATGGCGCCGAACGAGGGCCGTTACGTCTATCTTCGTGCCCAGGCCCGGCTCGCCAACGGCCAGCCCGCGCTCGCGGCCGCCGATCTCGACAGGGCCGCGACGCTGATGCCCGACGACCCCGACGTGCGCCTCTCGCGCGCGCGGCTGCGCTTCACGAACCACGATCCCGACGGCGCGATGGACGACGTCAAGGCCGCGGACCGCATCCTGCCGTCCGGCTCCGATCGCCGGTTGCTGATCGCCGGCCTCTACGACGGCCTCGACCGGCCCGAGCCGGCGATCGCCAATTACGACGCGTGGCTGAAGATGCACGGCGAGGACGCCGATCGCGCCAGCGCCTACAACGGCCGATGCTGGGCTCGCGCGCTGCTGAACCGCGACCTCGACCGCGCGCTGTCCGACTGCAACACCGCCCTGAAGCTGCACCCCGGTGATGCGAGCTATCTCGACAGCCGCGCGCTGGTGCAGCTTCGCCGCGGCAGGCTGGATGCGGCGCTCGCCGACTATGACGCGGCGGTGAAGGCGAACCCGCGCAGCGCCTGGTCGCTGTACGCCCGCGCCATCGCCGAGAAGCACGCGGGCAGGAACGACGCGGCGGAGACCGACCGCAAGGCGGCGCTGGCGATCGATCCGGCGGTCGGGAAGAGGGCGATGCTCTACGGGCTGGAGATCTGACGTATCCCGATGGGGCGCCGTTCCCAGCCCATGCCATCCGGCGGACATCGACACCGCGGCGTGACCCGGACTATCCCGCTCTGGAGGAAGCCGGGGACACTCTGGTCGATGGCTCGGCCAGCAGGCCCGCGAGGGCTGCCGACTGCGTGTGGATCGTGTCGGCGCAACCATCATCGGCGATCGTCTCGAACAGGCGATCGATCCGGTAGCGGACGAAATGGTTCCGCGAGCGGGCGAGCAGCGTCGGATCGGCATCTGCCTGGCCATAGGCGGCGGCGGCGCGGGTCGCGGCACGCGCGCCGTACTCCCAGAAGCCGAGGAAATCATGCGCGGGATCCCCGAGGGCGACGTCGCCGAAGTCGATGATGCCGGTCAGACGGCCGGCATGCCGGTCCACCAGCAGGTGATCGCCGACCAGATCGCCGTGGACGACGACCTCGCGGGGAGCCCGGTCGTCCCGGTAGCGCCGCAGGAAGTCCTCGATCGAAGCGATCAGCGTCGGCACGCGCTCCACCAGCAGGGGCAGGCGGATCCGCCGAAGCCGATCGGCGAACTGGTTCGGCGACCACATCCGGGGCCAGACCTCCACCGGCCCGATCGATCGGGGATCGATCGCATGCAATGACGTCAGCAACGTCACGGCATCCCCGATCGCATCGTCGGCCCTGTCGGCCGACAGCGCGGCGAACCTCGACGGGGTCAGCGGCACGCCCGGAAGCAGCAGATAGCTCGCGAAGCTGCCGTCCGGAGCCACGATGTCATAGTCCGGCACCGGGATCCGCCCGGCCCGCCCGAGATCCCGGAGGATCGCGATCTCGAGATCGAGACCATGCCTGCCGGGACGGGGAAAACGAAACGCGCGCCGCTCGTCGACGATCAGGAGGAGGTGATCGCCGCCATCCTGATCCAGCCTGAACCGGGATCCGGCCAGGTCCGGGAACGCGCGCCGGACGCGTGCCCACAGCTGCCGCAGGAGAATGCGATCATCCCCCGCGTCGACTTCACCCATCGGCGGTAAGGAAGAGGACGCGGCATCGAGATACATGTTCCGCATCCTGCGACGGCTGGTGGACGCCGTACGGGACCTGCCCGCACGGCGCTCCTCCGATCAGCGCCTGTTGGCGGGATCGATCGAGGTGCCGCCCGAGCGACCGGCGTCCTCCTCGATCTCGACGTCGGTGCGGCGCACCGTGTCATCGATCTGCTCGACCCGCTCGCCGCTGGTCTTCGAGACGACCACCTCCTCGACGACGCGCGCGGTCTTGCCGACCACGGCTTCCTCGCCGGTCGCGGTCATGTCGATCGTGCGCTCGCGGAACGCGTCGTCGGCGTCGGTCAGCGGCCGGTCGACGGCGCGGCGCTGCACGCTGATCTTCTCGTCACGCAGCCTGATCTGCTCGTGGACGGGCGTCTCGGTGACATAGGAGCGCACCCGCGCACCGCCGCGATCGACCTCGCGCTTCCCGACGACGAGCTGCTCCTCGACGATCGGCACCACCTGCTCGCCGGTAGCGTTGGTGTCCGCATAGCCGAGACCGGTATCGGCGGAGGAAGCCTCACTGCCATAGGCATAGGCGGCGCTGCCGGCTCCGGCAGCGGCACCGGGAGCGTTCCAGCCCGACTGGCGCCACTGGTCCGAACGCTCGTCGATGTCGACGGTGTCGGCCTCCTCCAGCACCTTGACCGCCTGGTCGACATGCTCCTCGCCGACATCGGCGGTCAGCAGGAAACCGCCGCGGCGGACACCCTCCTCGTAGGCGTGACGGTCGTCGTCGGGAAGAAAGGCGTTCTGGACCGAGGCCCACATGCCGACGTCTGCATGGGTGGAGCTCTTGTCCGCGCTGTAGCCCTCGCTCGACTGGTCGTGGATACGGATATGACCGGCATCGACATTGGAGGCCTTCAACCGCGCTTCGGCGGCTTCGGCATCGGGTCGCTTGTCGAACAGGGCGGTGATGGTACGGGTCATGGGTCTTCTCCTGGGGTAACGGGGGGATGGGGTTACTTGGCGGTGACGACCAGTTCGGTGCGGCGGTTCTGGAACTGCCCGCTCGCGGTCTGGTTGCTGGCGACGGGATTGCTGTCGCCGCCGCTGGTGGTGGCGATGCGGCCCGCGGCGATGCCCGCGCCGGTCAGCGCGGCGCCCACGG
>NZ_CAHJWW010000233.1 GCF_903643035.1 Sphingomonas bacterium
CGCGGCGACGACGGTGTCGATGGCCGCGTCCAGCCAGCGCGCGGCCTGGAGCTGCCAACCCTGACGGGTCGGATCGAGCAGGACGAGGTTCGCGATCCCCGACGACCTGCTGTCCAGAAGCGTCGCGCCATGCCGATCGTACAGGCGGATGCGCGCGCCCGTGTCGCGGGCGAGGCGGGCGATCAGGGCGCTGCGGCTTGGCGGCGACGCACCGGCGATCGCCTCGGCGATCAGCCTCACCTCACGCGAGGACTGGCCGAGGCGGGAGTCGACGATCCGCGAGCGGTATGAGTCGAGATAGAAGAACCCCCCGGCCAGCAACGCGAGCGCGAAGATGTTGACCGCCAGGATCCTGCGGGTGAGCGAGATGCGCCCGGACCATCGCAGCGCGAGGTCGCCGTCACCCGTCCGAGAAACGGTAGCCTGCGCCATACAGCGTCTCGATCGCGTCGAACTGAGCATCCACCTGCCGGAACTTGCGCCGCAGCCGCTTGATGTGGCTGTCGATCGTCCGGTCGTCGACATAGATGTCGTCGTGATAGGCCGCGTCCATCAACTGGTTGCGGGTCTTCACCACGCCCGGCCGCTGCGCCAGCGTCTCCAGGATCAGAAACTCCGTGACCGTCAGCGTGACCGGATCCTCCTTCCAGATCACGCGATGGCGGGCGGAGTCCATGCACAGGCGACCGCGACGGATCGGCTCGTCCCCGGCGGCGACGCTCTCGACGCTTCCGGGCTGGGCGACTTCCGTCCGGCGCAGGATGGCGCGGATGCGGGCGATGAGCAGCCGCTGGGAAAAGGGCTTGGCGATGTAGTCGTCCGCGCCCATCGCGAGGCCCAGCGCCTCGTCGAGCTCGTCGTCCTTGCTGGTCAGGAAGATGACCGGAGTCGAGGATCGTTCGCGCAGGCGGCGCAGCAGTTCGAGGCCGTCCATCCGCGGCATCTTGATGTCCAGCACCACCAGGTCAGGCGACTTGTCGAGCAACGCCTTCAGCGCCGCATCGCCGTCGGAATAGACCCGCGTCGCGAACCCCTCGGCCTGAAGCGCGATCGATACCGATGTCAGAATGTTGCGATCGTCGTCCACGAGCGCGATCGTTGCCGTCAAGGCGTCGGACCTGTGCACTGCATGATCATGGGATAGGGGAAGACCGATGCCGGCTCAACCTCATGTAACAGCCATGCCACCGGGAGACGGGGTTGCCGGCGGACACAGCGAAACGGGCAGAGGTCACCCTCTGCCCGCAAGCACCGCGTCCAATCGTATCAGAAGGTATTGCCGCGCGGCGCGGGGGGGAGCGTTCCCGGACCGGGCTCCCCATAGCGGCCGTAGGACGGCGGTATGCCGCGCCTGTCCTTGGGTAGCACGATCGTCGGTCCGAGCGTCCGCACGACGGCGTGGGCATCGAACGCCCGCACGTTGCCGGCAGGAATGCCGCCGCGTCGCATTACGATCTGCGCTTCCGCCTCGACTCGGTCTACGGTCTGGATATCCTGCCCGCCGAAGAACGGATCGCCAAAGCCGCCGCCCCAGCCACCCCAGCCGCCGACGCCGTGATACCGCCACGACGGACCCCAGAAACCGCCGAAGCCAAGCCCACCGTAACCGCCATAGCCACCGCCGTAGCCGCCAAAGCCGCCGCCATACCCGCCAAAACCACCGCCGTAGCCAAAGCCGGGGGTCGAATAGGTCCTGGTCTGGCGGTCCGTGTCACGATCGACCATCACGAAATAGTCGTTGCCCTGTTGCAGGGTCAGTTCCGCGGAACGGAACAGCAGATAGCGTTCCACCGTGTCGCGCGGCGTCACCGTGTTGCCCGCGAAGCTGACCAGCCAGCGGCCGGGCTCGACCATGCGCTCAGAATAGCCGGTACGATCAAACCCGACGCCGGTCGCCGGCCGGTACGTTGTTTCCGTCGCGCAGCCAGCGACGAGCAGCGTCGCGGACGCGAGCGCCGCAGCCATCAGCCCGCGGCCGATACGATGCGATATCATCATCATGTCTCCATGCCATCGCCGAACGGCGATACCGGATCGCCATAGCTTGCCGATGTGGAACGGGCGATGAACGGATCGGCTCCGACATGTCGACGATTTCAGATTCCCGACGTCCGGCATCGACATCCGGCCTGCAACATGCATTAGCGGCGACAGGTCGTCGAGACCTGGCGGCGAGTGGCTCCCTGAGTTGGATTCGAACCAACGACCAAGTGATTAACAGTCACCTACTCTACCGCTGAGCTATCAGGGAATGCTCGACAGCGGGTCTATAGCCGTGGCGCACCGCGATGCAAGCCTTCGCGGGTCAGGCGATGAACTGCTCCATCGTGATCCGGTCGTCGAGCGCGTGCTCGGGGTCGAACAGCAGGGTCAGCTCGCGCGCGCGGTCCATCTCGATCCGCACCTCGGCGATATCGCGGACCTCTCGCTGGTCGGCCACTGCCGACACCGGGCGCTTGGCGGGATCAAGGATGCGCAGGCCGATCCGCGCCTTGTCCGGCAGGATCGCGCCCCGCCAACGCCGTGGCCGGAACGGACTGATCGGGGTCAGCGCGAGCAGCGCCGAGCCGAGCGGCAGGATCGGGCCGTTCGCCGACAGGTTGTACGCGGTGGAGCCGGCGGGTGTCGCCACCAATATGCCATCGCAGGCAAGTTGCGGCAGGACGACCCGGTCGTTCACCGTCACCTCGATGCTCGCGGTCTGGCGGGTCTCGCGCAACAGCGACACCTCGTTGATCGCCGGCAGCGTCCGCGTCCGGCCGTCGACCGTGGTGACGGTCATGCTCAGCGGCGTGACCCTGAACGGCCGTGCGCGCTCCAGCCGCGTGTCGAGGCCGTGGTATCGCCACTCGTTCATCAGGAAGCCGACGGTACCGAGATTCATTCCGAACACGGGAGGACCGGCACCGGGTCGTTCAAGCGCGGCGTGCAGCGTCTGGAGCAGGAACCCGTCACCGCCGAGCGCGATGACGACGTCCGCCCGATCGAGCGGCACCCATTCGCCCAGCTCGGCGAGTTCCGCCGCCGCCGCCTGCGCCGCTGCCGTCGGCGAGGCGACCAGTGCCCGCCGGACGTAGCCGGTCATCCGCCCGTCACGCTCATGTGCCGCCGCACCGCCGGTGCCGCGCCCGGGGCGATGCGGAAGTCGTGTCGGGCGGGTTTCAGCGACAATGCGAGGTCGATCGCCTCGTCCAGCGCGGCAATGCCGCCATCGCGCAGGGCGGCCTTCAGATCGACCTGATCCTCGTGGCCGAGGCACATGTAGAGCTTGCCCTCGGTGGTCAGACGCACGCGATTGCACCCGTCGCAGAAATTGGCGGTGAGCGGCGAGATGAAGCCGAGTCGCGTCCCGGTACCCTCCACCCGCCAGTAGCGCGCCGGACCACCGGTGCGATGGTCGTCGCGCCTGAGCGGAAACATCGCGCGGAGCCCGTCGAGAACACCCGTCAGCGGCAGGAAGCGGTCGGTCCGATCCTCGTCGATCGCGCCGAGCGGCATCGTCTCGATCAGGGTCAGGTCGTGACCCTCGGCAACGCACCAGCGCAGGATGGCAGGCAGCTCGTCCTCGTTCAGGCCCCTCAGCGCGACGGTGTTGATCTTCACCGCCAGCCCGGCGTCGCGCGCGGCGGCGATGCCGTCCAGCACCCGGGCGACATCGCCGTGCCGCGTGATGTAGCGGAACCGCTCGGGATCGAGGCTGTCGAGGCTGACGTTGATCCGCCGCATCCCGGCGGCGACCAGAGACGGCGCGTGGTCGGCCAGCCTGGTGCCGTTCGTCGTCATGGTGAGTTCGTCGAGCCCATCGCCCACATGCCGGCCCAGCCGCTGCACCAGCTCGTCCACGTCGCGCCGGACCAGCGGCTCGCCCCCGGACAGACGTATCTTGCGGACGCCGCGCGCCATGAACCGCTCCGCGATGATCGCGATCTCCTCCAGCTTGAGGAGTGCCGACCGGGGCAGGAACGTCATCTGCTCGGCCATGCAATAGCGACAGCGCAGGTCGCAGCGGTCGGTGACGGAGATGCGCAGGTAGCTGATCGTGCGTCCGTGCCGATCGACCAGCGGTGGCGCGGTCAGGGGGGGGCGATCGGCCATGCCCGGGAGCTAGGACGCGGCGGCGCCGCAAACAAGGGCGTTTCGCCTCCGGGGATGGGTTGCTACAGCAAGGCATGGGGCTGGGAAAAGCGGTGGGCGGCAGGAGGGTCTCGGTCGGGGGTGCGACGCTGGATGCCGGCTCGTCACGCGAGCTGACCGACGCCGGCTGGACGCTGGTCTTCGATGCGGACGACGCCCCCTTGATGCTGGTCGACCTTCGCGCCGGAGACCGGGACCATTCGGACCCGCTTGCGCGCGTGCGGCGCGTGGCGGCGCGTGGCGGCGCGGCGGTGGTGGCGATCGTCTCGCGCGACCATGGGCCGACG
>NZ_CAHJWW010000234.1 GCF_903643035.1 Sphingomonas bacterium
CGACGGCGCGGTGACAGGCGAGCTTGCGCCGTTGAAGCTCGACGCCGCCCGGTTCCGCACCGTCGTCGCGACCCTCGGCGAGGACGGCTGGTCGGGCGCGGGCCGCGACCGGGTGGAGTTCGAGATCGCGACCAATCCCGGCGCGCCCTTCGCCCCACTGGTGAAGATCGCGAGCGGGGGCGAGCTGTCGCGCTTCATCCTGGCGCTGAAGGTCGCGCTGGCGGAGGAGGGCGCGGCGGGCACGATGGTGTTCGACGAGATCGACCGCGGCGTCGGCGGCGCGGTGGCGAGCGCGATCGGCGAGCGGCTCGCCCGGCTCGCCACGCGCACCCAGCTGCTGGTGGTGACGCACAGCCCGCAGGTCGCGGCGCGCGGCGCCGCGCACCTGCTGATCGCCAAGAGCCACGACGGCACCGTCACCCGCACGGGCGTGCGCCGGCTGGCCGAGGACGAGCGCCGCGAGGAGATCGCCCGCATGCTGTCGGGCGCAAGCATCACCGCGGAGGCGCGCGCGCAGGCGGAACGGCTGCTGGAGACGGCGTGAGCGCTCGTTCGACCTTGCCGGTGATGCGGATACGAAAAGGGCCGTCGTCCCGAATGGAACGGCGGCCCTTCAGGCAGGCAAGGGCGATCAGAAGGTGAAGCGCGCGCCCAGCCGGATCGCGTACAGCGACTGGGTGATGTTCACCGCAGCCGTGTTCGGATTGGTGAACGACGAGTAGCGGTATTGAGCGCAAGGCTGCGCACTGGTGGTCGCGGCCGTTCCCGCGCCGATCGCGTTGCCCGCCGTCGTCAGGCACTGCACGTTGACCAGCGGCGCGGTATACGGGAACCCGAGCTGGCGCAGACCGCCCCACTTGCTGTTGAGGAGGTTGGGCACGTTGAGGATCTCCGCGAACAGCGTGATCCGCGAACCGCCCACGAACGTCGGTATCTGCTGTTCCAGATGAAGGTCGATGCGGGTGTTGGCGCGGTTGCGATCGATGTTCTTCGGCGCGATCTGGCCGCGATATTTCTTGAGCACCGATCCATTGATGTACCCGTCGAGGGCCTGCTGGGTCGCCGGGCTGTCGTACGTCACCAGCGGATCGCCGGCGCCGGTCGGCACGTATAGCAGGTTCGTCGCATATCCCTGTCCGGTCAGCACGGTGCCGAACACGGACGACCGCGTCGTCGTGTTGTCGAGCATCGTATAGCTGAACGGGCGGCCGGCCTTCGTATCGCCGAACAGCTGGATGATCGTCTTGTAGTCGCGGAAGAACGCGTGATCGAAACCGATGTTGTACTTGAACTCCCAGCGAGTCTGGTTGTCCGACGTGCCGAGCACGGCATTGTCCGGATCGGAGAAGAGCTGGTACCGATAGTTGGAGTTGATCGTCGACGAGGTCGCATCGCCCACGTCGCGCACGTCGGCCAGCGTATAGCTGCCGCCGACATCGAGGCCGAAGCCGAACTTCTTGTCGGCGCGGATCACGCCCACATGGCTGCGCCCGCGCGTCGAGTTCCTGGTTATGATATCGTAGTTGTTGTCGGTGAACCCGTAGTAGCCGTTGTAGCGCGGCCGTCCGTCCGGTAGCGTGCCCGTCCGGATCGAGCGTGCGTCGGTGAACACGACGCCATAGATGGTCTTCGAGAAGTAATAGTCTGCGCCGAAATCAATGCCGGCGAAGGTGTAGTCGGCGGACAGCGTCGCCTTGACCTCACGCGGGATGCGGAAATTGGGATCGAGCGCGCCCGTGTTCGTCCGCTGCAGCGTCGTGGCGTTGGTCGCGCCGCTGGCATAGGCGGCAAGCGCGGCGGGAATGTTGCCCGTCACGCCGTTGAGCGCGAGCGCGCAGGGCGTTCCCGGCGTATTGCACGTCGCATCGCGGTTGATCGTCAGCGAGTTGATCGTGACGGTGTTCGAGTAGCTGTTCGACAGGTAGATGTCGGGCGTGCCGCCGCCGAAGATGCCGCCGCCGCCGCGCAGGTTGAGGTGCGCGAACCTGCCCTCGCCACGATAGCTGAAGCTTAGTCGCGGCTCGAACAGTTCGAGGCCCTTGTACGTCTTGGTGTTCGAATAGCCGTTGCGGGCGTCGAAGGCGGGATTGAAGACCGGGTTCCCGCGCTCCGCGTAGAGCGTCTCGCGCGCGCCATAGGTGATGGTCAGGTTCGGCGTGACCTGCCAGTCGTCCTGAAGACCGAACGCGATCGTCGTGTAGCGGAAGTTGGCCGCCGCCGGCGCGATCGCCGCGGCGTAGACCAGCTGGTTCGCGTTTCCGGCGCGATAGTCGGCGAGCGAGTCGAAATACCACGATCCCAGGCTGTTCTGGACGAAATTGTTGTAGGTGTGGTTCTGCGTGACGTCGACCAGCGCCTTCACCTCATGGTCGCCCGCGCGATAGCGACCGAGCAGCGAGCCCTCGATCGTGTCGAAATTGAGCTGGTTCGTCTGGCGCGAGTTGTCCGGCCCGAAGAACACGCGCGGCACGCTGGTGGAACACGAGCTTGCGGCGCCCGTCCCGATCGCTCCCACCGACGCGATATCCTCGCATACGCCGAACTGGCCCGACCCGCGGCCCAGCAACGGCTCCTGGCCGCGCACCGTCTTCTTGTAGATGCCACGCGCTTCGGTCGAGAACTTGTCGGTCCACTGCGAGTTCAGCTGGACGATCCCCGCGCGCAACAGTTCGGTCAGCGCATAGGCGTTCGAGCTCAAGCCATAGGACGGGCTGCTGGTGGATGTGGAGGTGTTGTTCTGGCTGACGAGCACATCGTACGAATTGATGTACGAGATCGACAGCTTCTGCTGATCGGTGATGTTCGCGTCGATCCGGCCGACGATCTTCTCGTCCTTGCGCGGATTGACCACCAGCGTGTTGCCCGGCTTCACCGCCGGATAGGTGGACGCGGTGATGGCGTTGAGCGCATCCACCTGCGCCTGTCCGAGCGCCGGAATCTGGAAAAGAACGGTGCTGAACGGACGCGGGTCCTCGTTCTTCTCGGCCGACACCATGAAGAACAGGCGGTCCTTGATCAGCGGGCCGCTGAGCGTCGCGCCATAGGTTTTGGAGTTGAACTTCGGGTTCGTGATGACATTGCTGCCGATCCGGCTGCCCGAGAGGCCGTCGGTGTTCTCGGAATAGAAGCCGGTGCCGTGGAACGTGTTGGTGCCCGAAGCCAGGATGGCGTCGATCACGCCGCCCTGGAAACCGCTCTGGCGGAAGTCGTAGGGGGCGATCGAGACGGAGAACTGGCCGATCGAGTCGAACGGCACCGGGCCGCGATTGGTCGGGCTCGCATCCTGGTTGAGGCCGAACGTGTCGCCGACCGTCACGCCGTTGATTGTGAACTTGTTGTAGCGCGGGTTGACGCCCGCGAACGACACGGCGCCGCCGCGGTCGCCGGTATTGGACAGGTCGATCGTGGCGAACGGATCGCGGCGCTCGATGTCCCGCACGTCGCGGTTGACCGACGCGACCTTGGCGACGTCCGCCTGGGTGAAGATCGACTGCGGGCCGTCCGACCGCACGCCCGCGCCCGCGACCCGCGAGGCGGTGACGACGATGTCCGCGCCGGTGCCCGAGCCCGCGGCGGTATCGGCCAGCTCGATGGGCAGGTCATAGGGCTGCTGGACGACGGTGAAGATGTCGGTGATCGTCTTGTTGCCCGACGGCGACGTCACGGTGACGGTATAGGGGCCGCCCGGACGAAGGCCGCTGAAGCTGAACGCGCCGTCGGTGCCCGTCGTCGCGCTCGACCGCGAGCCCGACGTCGTCTCGACCGCGACGACCGTGGCGCCCGCGACACCCTGGCCGTTCAGCGTGATCGTTCCACGCAAGGCCGCCGTGGTTTCCTGGGCCATGACCGATACCGGCGCGATCAGCGCGACCGCGGCCGCACCCAGAAGGAACTTGTTACGCATTAAGAGATTTCCCCATCGACGAGCCTGCCCGGTCGCCACCGGGTCGCGCTGTGTGGCCCCGATATTTCGTTTCAGTGACGCACGGGAGCGATTGTTTCATTCGCGCACAGATCGGGCATGATGCGTTGCAAAAACGCACCACCGGTCGCCGCGGGCCGCGCCTTCGTTCCGTCAGCCCGCCACGATCGCCGCCCAGCCGGCCTCGTCGACGACGCGGATACCGAGGTCCGCTGCCTTCTTCAGCTTCGATCCCGCGCCCGGCCCGGCCACGACGAGATCGGTCTTCACCGATACCGATGCCGCGACGCGCGCGCCCAGCGCCTCGGCCTGGCGCTTGGCCTCGTCGCGCGAGAGCGTCTCCAGGCTGCCGGTGAAGACCACCGTCTGTCCGCTCACCTCCGACGCGCGCGCCGCGTGGACGACATCGGCGGGCGCGACCTCGCCCAGCAGGTCGTCGAGCGCGGCGCGGTTGCGCGGCTCGGCGAGGAAGTCGCCCAGCGCC
>NZ_CAHJWW010000235.1 GCF_903643035.1 Sphingomonas bacterium
CGCGCGCCCCCGTCCCGCAGCGCGCGGTAGCTGTCGAGCGCGGCGTGGCCCGCGCCGCCGCTGCTCGCGCCCTCGCCGCCGATATAGTCCGATACGATGACCGCCTGGCCGCTAAGCATGGACGGGATCGCCCAGCCCGACGCGGCCGTGCGCCGGCGACGGGACCAGCCCGTCGTACAGCGCCGCGAGCTCGTCGTTCATGCGGCGCGCGGTGAACGTCGCCTCGTACCGGGTCCGTCCGGCCCGGCCCATCGCCTGCCACCCCCCCCGATCGTGCAGCGCCAGCACCCTCATCAGCCGCTCCGGGCTGTCCGGCGGGACCAGATGCCCCGTGACGCCCTCGACCACGATCTCGCGCAGGCCGCCGACGTCCGACGCGACCACGGCGCAATGACCGCGCATCGCCTCCAGCGCGACCAGCCCGAACCCTTCCCAGCGGGAGGGGATCACGACCACGTCGGCCGCCGCGATCTCGGTCGCGACCTCCGCGAGGGATCGCCAGCCGAGATACTCGACCTGTTCGCGCACCGTCCGGCTCAGCATGGCCGGCCCGGCGACGGCCTTGCCGACGACGCGGAGCGCCACGCGGTCCCGAAGCGGCTCAACGGCGTCGAGCAGGGTGTCGAACCCCTTCTGCTCGTCCATCCGGCCGACGAACAGCATCTTGATCCGTTCGTCGTCCCAGCGCGCGGAGTGGGCGGGGGGCAGGTCCGCGATGCCGTTGAGGACGAGCGCGAGCCGCGCGGGCTCGATGCCGATCCGCGTCCCCTCGCGCCGTTCGTGGTCCGAGATCACGACGATCGCGTCCGCCGCGGACGCCAGGCGGCGCTCGATCCGTTCGACGAGCCGCCGCTTCATCGCCGACGAGCGGCGGTCGAACGCCCAGCCGTGGGGACAATAGACGATCCGGAACGGCCGCCTGCCGCCGTGCATCAGGCGGACCACGCCACCGGCGATGCTCGAATGCGCGTGGACCACCGTCGGCGCGAAGGCCGCGATCTCGCGTCGGATCGCCGCGGTCAGGCGCAGGAGGCCAAGCGCCGATCGGTCCTGCCGGTCCCACGTCGCCAGCATGTGCCGATCGACGCCGCTCAAGTGCGCCGCGTGCTGCCGGGGCACGAGCGCGCGGACGTTGCTCGCGCCATAGCGGCGTTCCTGGCTGGGCAGGATCTCGGCAAGATACGTACCCACCCCGCCCTGCGCGGACTCGGTGACGTGGAGAACTCTCATCGTGTCCCCGTTGCGGGTTGCTGCCGGTCCTCTAGGCACCGACGCGCGCGCCGGCCGCGTCATTTGACGCAACGGCAGGACGGCGCCCGTGGTCGAACGGCTCATGCACGACGACGGCAGCGCCAGCCCGGAGGCACGCCCCGCAGGAGGAGCCCGCCCGTCGCCTGCCCGGACCCCATCGTCTGCCAGAACCCCGTCGTCTGCCGGTATCCCATCGCCCGCCGGGACATTGTGGACCGTGCAGGTGATGCGGGGCGTCGCCGCGCTGATGGTGGTGATCGGGCACGGCCAGAGCGCGGTCGCGGGCGTGAAGGCCGCCGCCGGCGGGCACTTCCATCGATCGATGCTGATCCCGTGGGGGGCCAGCGTCGACCTGTTCTTCGTGATTTCGGGCTTCATCATGGTCCATGCGTCGGGCCGGCTGTTCGGCCGGGCGGGCGCGCGGCGGGACTTCCTGCGGCGGCGGCTGATCCGCATCGTGCCGCTGTACTGGCTGGTGACGGTCGCGTTCCTGGCGCTACTCGGCCTCGCCACGCTGAAGGGCGGCGACCGCTTCCCCTCGCCGGGTGCGATCCTCGCCTCCTTCGCCTTCTTGCCCGCGCCGGCCTGGGGCGACGGCCGGCTGTTCCCGGTCTTCGACCTAGGCTGGACGCTGAACTACGAGGTGTTCTTCTACGCGCTGCTCGCGCTCGTCATCGTCCTGCCCAGACGCCGCGCGCTCCTCGCGCTCGGCCTGATGCTGGCGGCGCTCGTCGGCGTCGGCGCCGCCATCCCCGGTCCGTCCGCGGCGTGGTTCTGGACCCGGCCCATCATGATCGACTTCGGGCTGGGCCTGGGCGTCGGCGCGCTCGTGGCGCGCGGGGTCGTCCTGCCCCGGCCGCTGCGCGTGCTGGCGATCGTGCTAGGCGTGACGATACTGATCGCCGATCCGGGCCATGTCTTCGACGGACCGCTCGGCACCACGGTCGCGAACGCCTGGCCGCGGGTGTTCCTGGCGGGCGTCCCGATGGCGATGGCGCTGGCCGCCGCCGTGCTCGGCCCCGAACCGGCGATGCCCAGGGCCGGGGCGTTGTTCACCCGGATCGGCGACGCCTCCTACTCCTTGTACCTGCTCCATCCCTTCGCGCTGATCGCGATGGAGAAGCTCGCCCAGAAACTGCCGGCGGTGCGCGGCGCGCCCGGCCCGCTGCTGGTCGGCGGGACGGTCGCGGTCGCGATCGGCCTGGCGCTGGTCGGGTATCGCCGGGTCGAGCGTCCGATGACGGCGGCGCTGGCCCGGCTGCTGACCCCGCGGCCGCCGGCCGCCTTTCCCATACTCGCGACCGACCCGTCCTCATGACCGATCCATACTCGTGACCGACCCGCCCTTGTGACCGACCCGTCCTCTTAACCGATCAGGAGACCATCGGTGCGCAATCTTCGCCGGCAGGTGCGCCGCCTGACCGGGCGGCCGTGGACCTTCGCGCCAGAGCCCGCCCTGGAGGTCATCTATCGCGACCTGTTCCTGCGCGAGCTCGCGCGGCTGGGCGAGGAGGACCGGTTCTTCCCGACCGGCGCCGCCGCCAACCACGGCCTGTTGTACCTGATCCTGCGCATCGGCGCGGAGTTCCGGCCACGGGCGGTGCTCGACGTCGGCGCCGGACAGAGCACGCTGCTGTGGGACGCCCTGCACCGACGCGGGCTGGTCGGCGAGGTGGTGACGCTGGAGGAGGATCCCGAATGGGGCGCGCGCATCGGTGCGCAGGTGGCCCATGACGTGCTGGTGACGCCGCTTCGCCCCGCGCGGGTCAACGGGCGGTCGGTGATGACCTATGACTGGGCCGCCGCCGGCGCCGGGCGCCGCTTCGATGTGATCGTCTGCGACGGGCCGCGCGGCACGCCGCGCCATTCGCGCGGCGGCGTCCTCTCGATGCTCGACGACCGGCCGGACGGGTTCGCGCTGGTGCTCGACGACGCCGAACGCGACGGCGAGCAGGACACGGTGGCCGCGATCCACGCGCGGCTTCAGGCGGACAGGATCGACTATGCGGTCGGCGTCGTCCGCGCCGCCAAGACGCAGGCGGTGTTCGCCACCGGCCGCTTCCTGCCCGCTACCTTCCTGTGACGGGGGACGCCTGCGCCGTGCGGGCCATCAGCACGGCGAGCGTGCGGCGGACGTGCAGGTGCGATGCCGCATAGCATCCTAGCACGGCGGCGGCGTAGACCGCCGTCGCCCCCGCCCAGCCGGTCCAGTCCGCCGGGTGGGCGCCGGTGGTGAAGCGGACCGCCAGCACGCCGACCCCGCCCGCCAGCACCGCCGGCGCCAGCGCCGACGCTAGCCGCCGCAGCCGGAGGCCGGTCAACGCGACGATGGTCGCCAGCAAGGCGACGCTCAGCAGCGTGCTGACCCCGGTATAGGCGCGCACCAGCGCCATGAGGCCGAACGGCAGCGACACGACGAAGGTCGCGACCAGGGCCGCCATGTTGACGACCGTCAGCGCGAACTGCGCCCGCGCGCGTCCCGCGACCATCAGCAACGCGCCGCTGTACGACGAGATCGCCTGGAGCGCGCCCGCCGGCGCCAGCCAGGCGACGATCCCCGGGACCGCCGCCCACCGGTCCGACAGCAGCGCGTGGACGGGAAAGGTGAGGCCGAACGTCAGGAACAGCATCGGCGGCACGACCACGAGCGCGGTGGCCGACAGCACGCCTGTCACCATCGCCTGAGCGCGGGGGCCGTGCGGATCCTCGTCGCGCAGCGTCGCGAGCAGGATCGCGCTGGTCGGCCAGGTGATCGCCATCAGCGGCGCCAGCATGAACTGATAGGCAAGGCCGTACACCCCGACCGCCGCCGAGCCGAGCGAGGCACCGATCAGCAGGTTGTCGCTGTTGCGCGCCACGAAGTTCAGGACGTTGCTGGCAAGGACCCAGCCGCCGAACGACAGCAGCGGACCGAGCCGGCCGACGCGGAGGTTGGGGCGAAGCTCGCGGCGGACGTTCCACCAGAAGGCGACGAGGCGCATCCCCTGTGCGAGCAGGTTGTACAGCACGAGCGACCAGACGCCCGCGCCCTGCCACGCGGCGGCGAGCCCGGCGCCGGCGGACAGCGCGATCGCCAGCGCCTCGATCCGGGCGATGCGCGCGTACCGCAAGA
>NZ_CAHJWW010000236.1 GCF_903643035.1 Sphingomonas bacterium
CCGGCCACACCGCGAACAGCGCGGTCGCCGCCGCCAGCGCCAGGAAGACGGCGAGCGCGCCGAACAGGCCCAGCGGCACGATCAGGCCGACCACCAGCGCCAGCACCAGCACGACCGTATCGGCGATCGCGATCCGCGTCAGCCGCCGCGCGATCCGCCGCGTCAGCCGCGCGCGGGCGGCGGGGTCGTACCCCGCTATCGGCAGGCCAGCGCTCTCCGCGTCCCGGCGGTCGAGCAGCGCGCGCGAACTCGCCATCACCTCGTCGGGCGTGTCGGTCACACCGATTCGAGCCGGAACTGATCGGGCGATCCGCCCGCGACCCGGTTCTGGCTCGCCCCTTCCGCGCGCGCGATGTAGCCGCGCGACTTCTCCACCTCGTTGCCCAGTGTGTCGACGGTGGTCTTCATCGAGTCGAGCGCCTTCAGCTTGAAGCTGTCGATCGCGTCCATCGTGTCGTAGATGTTCTGGAACGCGCGCTGCAGCGTCTCGATCGGGATGGTCGAGCCCGCCGCCTGTTCGTGGATGCGCGCGGTGTTGTCCTTCAGCAGCTTGCCCGTCGAATCGATGATGTTCGCCGTCGTCGTGTTGAGCCCGGTGATCTGCTCGAGCACCAGCCGCTGGTTGGTCAGCGCCTGAGCGACCGTGACGGCGGTGCGCAGCGCGGCGACGGTGGTGGTCGACGCGCGGTCGACGCCCTTCACCAGCTCGACGTTGTTCTTCTTGACGAGGTCGAGCGCCAGATAACCCTGCACCGTCACCGCCATCTGCGTCAGCAGGTCCTGCGTGCGCTGGCGGGCGTAGAATAGCGCGGTCTCGCGGATCGCCTTGGCCTTGGCGGGATCGGTCGCGTCGAGCTCACCCGCCTTGTCCTCCAGCGCGGCATCCATCGCGCGCGACAGGTGGATCATCTGCTCCAGCCGGCCCATCGACGCCCACAGGTTCGCGCGTTCCGTGTCGATCGCGGCGTTGTCCATCAGCAGCTCGTCCTTGCCGGACGACAGGCTCTTGAGGATGGACGAGATATGCGTCTGCGAGGATTTGTAGGTGTCGAAATAGTTGCGCATCCTGTTGCCGAACGGGATGATCCCGAACAGCTTCTGCGGCGCGGTCAGATTGCCGCGCCTGCCGGGATCTAGGTCCTCGATCGTGCGGCGCAGCTGCGCCAGGTCCGCGCCGACCCCGCCCTCCTTGTCCATCGCCTTGACCGGTCGATCGAGGAAGCGGTTCGACTGGCCGGCGGCGTCGCGGATCTCCTTGGCGCCCATCGCGGTGATCGCGTCGACGCGCTTGCCGAACTCCGGCGAGTTGACGTCCTGCGCCACGAGGTCGGTCACGAACGCCTCGACCCGCTCGTCGAGCTTCGACTTCGTCCCCGCGTCGACCGGCACCAGCCCGGCGGCCTTGGCGGCCTGGACCACCGGCACCGGATCGGGGGGCGTGAGGACCAGCTCCTTCTCCGGGCTGAGCATGTCGGTCGCTGGCATCGGGCCTCCTGATGGAACGGCTGGCTGACGGTGGAACGTGTCTCGCCGATGTAGCACACGCGATAGGGGCCGCAAGCGGGCCGGCGGCCCGGCTGCCCCTACGATCGCCGAACGAACAGCGGCTTTCGGCATCGCAGCATTTCGGCTATGGGCCGGCGCAACGATCCCGCAAAACCCCAGGAAATCCCATGCGCCTCCGCAACGTCGCCATCATCGCGCACGTCGATCACGGTAAAACGACGCTCGTCGACCAGCTCTTCCGTCAGTCCGGCACCTATCGCGACAACCAGCGCATCGAGGAGCGCGCGATGGACTCCAACGATCTGGAGAAGGAGCGGGGGATCACCATCCTCGCCAAGTGCACCTCCGTCGAGTGGACCAGCCCCGCGGACGGCGAGACGACGCGCATCAACATCGTCGACACCCCCGGCCACGCCGACTTCGGCGGCGAGGTGGAGCGCATCCTGTCGATGGTCGACGGCGTGATCCTGCTGGTCGACTCGTCGGAAGGCGCGATGCCGCAGACGAAGTTCGTCACCGGCAAGGCGCTGGCGCTGGGCCTCAAGCCCATCGTCGTCGTCAACAAGATCGACCGCCCCGACGAGCGCACGCAGGAGGTGCTGGACGAGGTGTTCGACCTGTTCGTGTCTCTGGACGCGACGGACGAGCAGCTCGACTTCCCCGTCCTCTTCGCTTCGGGCCGCAACGGCTATGCCGGCGCCGACCCGGCGGCGCGCGAGGGGACGCTGGCGCCGCTGTTCGACAAGATCGTCGCGCACGTGCCGCCGCCGTCCGCCGATCCCGACGGCCCGTTCAAGTTCCTGGTGACGCTGCTCGACCGCGACAACTTCCTTGGCCGCATCCTGACGGGGCTCGTCTTCTCGGGCTCGGTCAGGACCAACATGCCGATCGTGGCGCTCAGCCCCGAGGGCGCGGTGGTGGAGACCGGCCGCGCGTCCAAGATCCTCGCCTTCCGCGGGCTGGAGCGGGTGCCGGTGGACGAGGCGAACGCGGGCGACATCATCTCGATCGCCGGCCTGACCGCCGCGACCGTCGCCAACACCATCGCCGACCCCGCCGTCACCGAGCCGCTGCACGCGCAGCCGATCGATCCGCCGACGCTGTCGATGCGCTTCGCCGTCAACGATTCGCCGATGGCGGGGCGCGAGGGCACCAAGGTCACGTCGCGCATGATCCGCGACCGCCTGTTCCGCGAGGCCGAGTCGAACGTCGCGATCAAGGTAACGGAGGCCGCCGACCGCGACAGCTACGAGGTCGCCGGGCGCGGCGAGCTGCAGCTCGGCGTGCTGATCGAGACGATGCGCCGCGAGGGCTTCGAGCTGGGGATCAGCCGCCCGCGCGTGCTGTTCGGCGAGGATGACGCGGGCAAGCGCACCGAGCCGTACGAGACGGTCATCATCGACGTCGACGACGAATATTCGGGCACGGTCGTCGAGAAGATGAACATCCGCAAGGCCGAGATGACCGACATGCGCCCGTCGACCGGCGGCAAGACGCGCATCACCTTCTCCGCGCCCGCGCGCGGGATGATCGGCTATCACGGCGAGTTCCTGTCCGACACGCGCGGCACCGGCATCATGAACCGGCTGTTCGAGCGGTACGGCCCCTTCAAGGGCACGATCGAGGGCCGCAAGAACGGCGTCCTGATCTCCAACGGCGCGGGCGAGGCGAACAGCTATGCGCTCGGCCCGCTGGAGGAGCGCGGCATCCTGTTCGTGACGCATGGCGAGGTGCTGTACGAAGGCATGATCGTCGGCGAGAACGCGAAGCCCGACGACCTCGAGGTCAATCCGATGAAGACCAAGGCGCTGACCAACTTCCGCGCCAGCGGCGGCAAGGACGACCAGGTCCGCCTCACGCCCCCGAAACGCGCGACGCTGGAACAGGCGATCGCCTATATCGACGACGACGAGATGGTGGAGGTGACGCCCAAGTCGATCCGCCTGCGCAAGCGTCACCTCGATCCCAACGAGCGCAAGCGCGCGTCGCGGAGCAGGGAAGCCGCATAGCGCGCCGCCGCGGCGGAGACCGGCCGGCGGGTGGCGGAGCCGGTCTCCGTCACCCCGGACCTGTCCGGTGCCCGCGCCCTTGGGACGAGGGGCGACGGCTCGCCGTTCGTCGGAGCGGGACCACCGACCTGATCCGGGGTCCGCGCCGCGCCGAATCCCGGACGGTTCGGGATGCCGGGTGGATTTACCCATCCGGTACAAAACGCTGTCCTACAAGCCCCGTCTTCCCATACACGCTGGTCGGTTAGCACCAGCAAGGGAAGGCCATCATGCGCAACCGTACCCCCGTGCCGCGCGAGGAGCGCGCCGGCGTCCCCGATTTCACGCCCGTGCCGCGGCTGAAGCACCGGCACGACGGGTGGACGCCGGAGCGGCAGCGCGCGTTCATCGCGGCGCTGGCGGATACCGGCAGCGTCGGCCGCGCGGCGGCGATGGTCAACATGGCGCAGACCAACTGCTACACGCTGCGGCGCGCGTCCGGCGCGGACAGCTTCCGCCGCGCCTGGGAGGCCGCGCTCGATTGCGGCGTCGCGCGGCTGAAGGACATCGCGTTCGAGCGCGCGATCGAGGGCCAGCTGGTGCCCGTGTTCGCCGCCGGCAAGCTGATGGGCTTCAGGCGCAAGCGCAACGACGCGCTGCTGATGTTCTGCCTGCGCCACTATGGCCAGGACGCGCAGGGCCAGCGCAGCACGATCGACTGTTTCTCCACCCGCGCGAGCGCGAGCGCGGTCGATGCCGGGAACGCCGGGGCGTCGGCGGAGGTATCGACCACGGCCGTCCGCACCACGATATCGGGGCGCGCGGGCGGCAACGGCGCGGCGGCGCGCGATGCGGCGGCGGCG
>NZ_CAHJWW010000237.1 GCF_903643035.1 Sphingomonas bacterium
AGCGCATGACCCCCGACCGCTTCCGCGAATGCCTAGACGCGATCGGTTGGACCGGTCGCGAGCTTGCCCGCCGGCTGTTTCCGGGCGACCGGACGGCCAAGGCCGCGCTGGCGCTGGCGGGTCGCGGCGACCGCTATGCCGTCGCGGGGGCCGAGCCGCCCTATCGCATCCCGGCGCTCGCGATCGACCATCATCCCGCCGACATCGGGATACCCACCGGCCACCTGCGCGGCGGCGCGCACGGCCATGCCGCCTTCTTCACCGAGTCGTTCGTCGACGAGCTGGCGCATGCGGCGGGCACGGAGGCGCTGAGCTATCGCATCGCGATGCTGGGCGGCGATCCCCGGCTCGCGCGATGCCTGTCGACGGCGGCGTCGCTGGGCGGATGGGACGGCGGCGGGCGGGGCGGCGGGCAGGGGATCGCGTGCCATGCGTTCCGCGGCAGCCGGGTCGCCGTGCTGGCGGAAGCGCGGATCGAGGGCGGGCGGATCAGGGTCGACCGGTTGGTGGCGGCGGCGGACTGCGGCCGGCTGGTCAACCCCGACCTCGTCCGCCAGCAGATCGAGGGCGGGCTGGTGTTCGGTATGGCGCAGGCGCTGGGCGGCTCCACCGGCTACACCGCCGGCCTGCCCGATGCGCGCGGCTTCGGCGCGCCGGGCGGCAGACCGGGTGGCAGAGGAGTGGCGCTGCCCCGGCTCGCCGACGTGCCCGACGTCACCGTCGAGCTGATCCGCAGCGAGGCGGAACCGGGCGGGGTGGGCGAGCTCGCGGTTCCGCCGGTCGCGCCGGCGATCGCCAATGCGCTTTGGTCGGCGACGGGCACTCGCCTCCGCTCGCTGCCGCTGGTACCCGGCCCGTCGTGACACTTCCCCCGGACCATCCCGCGATCGTCGCGCCCCGCATCGGCGTGCTCCTGATAAATCTCGGCACGCCGGACGCCGCCGACACGCGCGCGGTGCGGCGCTACCTCGCCGAGTTCCTGTCGGACCGGCGGGTCGTGGAGCTGCCGCGCATCGCGTGGCAGCCGATCCTGCGCGGCATCGTCCTGACCACGCGGCCAAGGAAGTCCGCCCACGCCTATGCCCAGGTATGGCGGGAAGACGGCTCGCCGCTCGCCGCCTTCACGCGCTTGCAGGCGCACGGGTTGCAGGGCGCGTTCGGACCGGGCGTCGTCGTCGACTGGGCGATGCGCTATGGCAATCCGTCGATCGGCGACCGGCTGGCGGCGATGAAGACGGCAGGGTGCGAGCGCATCCTGCTGGCACCGCTGTACCCGCAATATTGCGCGGCGACGACCGCGACCGCCAACGACAAGGCGTTTGCGGCGCTGGCGGGCATGCGCTGGCAGCCGGCGATCCGCACGCTTCCCCCCTACCACGACGACCCGCTCTACATCGCCGCGCTGAGGGACAGGCTCCAGGCGGAGATCGCCGCGCTGCCGTTCGTGCCCGACGCGCTGGTCGCGAGCTTCCACGGAATGCCCCGGCGGACGCTGGCGCTGGGCGACCCGTACCACTGCCACTGCCAGAAGACCGCGCGGCTGCTGTCCCTGGAGATGGGTCGCGAGCTGACCGTCGCCTTCCAGTCGCGCTTCGGCCCCGCCAAGTGGCTGGGACCGGCGACCGACGAGACGCTGGCGCGGCTGGCGGGCGAGGGGACGCGCCGCGTGGCGATCTTCGCGCCGGGCTTCTCCGCCGACTGCCTGGAGACGCTGGAGGAGCTGTCGATCCGTGGCCGCGAGACGTTCCTGGCCGCCGGCGGCACCGACTTTGCGTACCTGCCGTGCCTCAACGACTCCGAGCCGGGGATCGCGATGCTGCGCGGTATCCTGTCGCGGGAACTTGCGGGCTGGATCGACGCCGCCTAGCCTCGACCGGGTGGGATGAGGAGAGAGCCATGGCTCGGGTAGCGATCGTGACCGGCGGCACGCGCGGCATCGGCGAGGCGATCAGCCTCGCGCTGCAGAAGGCCGGAATGACTGTCGTGGCGAACTACGCGGGCAATCAGGAGCGGGCGACGGCATTCAGCGATCGCACCGGCATCGCCGCCCGCCGCTGGGACGTGGGGGACCACGACGCCTGCCAGGCCGGCTGCGCCCGCGTGGCGGCGGAGATCGGCCCGATCGACGTCGTCGTGAACAACGCCGGCATCACGCGTGACGGAACGATCCTGAAGATGACGTTCGACGACTGGAACGAGGTGATGCGCGTCAATCTGGGCGGCTGCTTCAATATGGCGAAGGCCGCGTTCCCCGGCATGCGCAGCCGCAAATGGGGCCGGATCGTCAACATCGGTTCCGTCAACGGCCAGGCGGGCCAGTACGGCCAGGTCAACTATGCCGCCGCCAAATCGGGCATCCACGGCTTCACGAAGGCGCTGGCGCAGGAGGGCGCGCGCGCCGGCGTGACGGTGAACGCGATCGCGCCGGGCTACATCGATACCGACATGGTCGCGGCGGTGCCCGACGACGTGCTGGAGAAGATCGTCTCGCGGATCCCGGTCGGTCGCCTGGGTCAGGCGGAGGAGATCGCGCGCGGCGTCGCGTTCCTCTGCTCGGAGGAAGCGGGGTTCGTGACGGGATCGACGTTGAGCATCAACGGCGGACAGCACATGTACTGACGGGCCGCGCGAGCGCGATTCGCAACGACCCGGCCGCGCCCGCGGCTGCGCCCGTCAGCGGCACCGTTCCGGATCGCCCGACCGCTCCACCGCGCGCCCGGCCAGCGCGCCGCCGCCGAGGCCCAGGATCGTGCCCAGCGACCGGTCGCCGCGCGTATCGATCGTGCGGCCCAGCAGACCGCCGGCGATCGCACCCACGATCGTGCCGGTCGTCCCGCTGCGGCACGGGCGGAGGTCGCGGCCGCGCTGGTCATGCTCGCGGTAGCCGCGCGGCGGCCGGTTGTAGCCGTCCCGATAGGCGTCTCCGTACGCCTGCCGGTAGTCCTGCCCATAATGCCCGTTGCTGTATCGCTGCGCATCGGCGGCGACCGGGACCGTCAGCAAGCAGGCGGCGAGGACGGCGACGATCATATCGCACGACCTGGAAACCCACGACTGGGACACCGACGATTGGGGCACCGACGACTGGGACAAGGCGTTCACTCCCGGCTTGGCGATCCCGACCGGCAGGAGGACCGGCGGGCCGGCGATCCGTCGACGATGCCTGCGCTAGCGCAACCGGCTTGATCGCAGGCTGAATGCGCCCGTCATCCGCCGTTCACCGACGATGCCACGACCCGTCGTTCGACGCACGACGACAGCCGCCCCGGTCGCCCGGTCGGCTGTCGATGGAATGGTCGCGGGTCGGCCGGGTTAGCCGACAGAGTTCAGGCGGCGGCGGACTCGGGCGCTGTGGAAACACTAATTTTCTTGACGATGTCGCGCTTCAGCCGGCGGCAGCGCAGCGACAGCAAGGCGTCGCTCGTCTTGACCAGCCAGTTGTCGAGCCCGCCATTGTGCTCGACCGAGCGCAACCCGTGCGTCGACACGCGAAGCCGGATCGAACGCTCCAGCGCGTCGGAGATCAGCGTCACGTTCTGCAGGTTGGGCAGGAAGGTGCGCTTGGTCTTGTTGTTGGCATGGGAAACGTTGTTTCCCACCTGCCGGCCCTTGCCGGTCAGCTCGCAAATGCGCGACATATCGTCCGTCCTGATGCTGGGGCCTGATACGGGCGTGGCGACCCCTGGAAAGGGGCCGCGCATACCGGTCGTCGGCCACATCGTCAACCGGTGGCAACCCGGCCGCCACCGGTGCGTTACGCGGCCGTATCATTTGAGGGGAGAGTTCATGCGGATATTGCTGACGCTGTTGGGACTGGCGGTGATCGCGCTGGTGGTGGCGATGCTGTTCGGCTTCGTCAATTTCGACCAGACCCGCAAGGCGGTGGTGCAGGCGCCCGCGTTCAAGATGAACGTCGGCCATGTCGCGGTCGGCTCGGAAACCAAGACGGTGCAGGTGCCCACGCTCAGCGTGCAGAAGCCCGCCAACGCCGCCGCGCCGGCCCAGTGACCAGTTCGAGCCCAACGACCGGTTCACGCTCAACGAACGGCTCGCGTCCGGATGGCGGGTCGGTTCGTACCTCGGGAGCGGTGGCGGCGGCGATCCTGCTGCCGCCGCTGGGGCTGCATCTGGCGATGGCGCGGCCGCGGTTGTTCTGGATCGGGACGGTCCTGACCGCATTGGGCTTCCTGCCAGGCATCGCCTTTGCGCTGCACGCGGTATTGCTCGGTCGGGACACGGTAGCCGGCAGCCGATCCTAGGCGGCGCCATGGCTTTCCCGCTGCCACCGCCGATGCGGCTGGCGCTCGACGCGGCGGCCGCGGCGGCCGCGGCGGG
>NZ_CAHJWW010000238.1 GCF_903643035.1 Sphingomonas bacterium
GATCGCGGGCGACGGGCGCGACGCGGTGCCCGTCACCGTCGAGGCGGTGGACGATCGCGGCCGCCCGGTGCCGACCGCCAACCCGCCGGTCACCTTCGCGGTCACGGGCGGCGCCCTGCTCGGCCTCGGCAACGGCGAACCCAACAGCCACGAGCCCGACAAGGGCACGATGCGCAGCCTGTACAACGGCCTCGCCCAGGCGATCGTCACGGCCGCACCGGGCGCGGCTTCCCTCACGCTGCGCGCTGCGGCCCCAGGCCTCAAACCCGCCACGACCCGGATCATGGCCAGTCCACCCTCATCGTCGCGCTAACTGGCCAGCTTTTGACTACTCTTGCCGGCCTCATGACGGTCGCTGGCATCGTTGATCGCCGCGACGAGGCGGGCGAGCAGCTCGTCGGCGAGCGGCTGGCGCGCGCGATGCGCGACGACGGTTCAGCATCGTTGCGCGATTTATTCGCGACGCTACATTTCCGCCGTGACCGGCAATCTGATCTTCTTCGGTATCGTCGGGCCGCTCTTCCTGCTCATGGCATGGCGATCGAAGCGGCTGCGGGACGCGGTCGACGAGCGTCATCCGGACGCCGCCCGCGCGATCGACCGCCTGGTCCGGGCGCTGCCGAGGAGAGAACGCGCGCTTGCTCGTTGGGACCGATACAGGATGCTGGACGATCCGGAGGTCGACCGGCATCTCCGCAGCCTGGAGACCGCGCAACGGCCGTGGGGATACGCTATCCTAGGCTTGTTCGCGATCTTCCTGGTCTTCGCCGCGATCATTCTGGCGACCGGCGGTTCCGGCTAATTCTGTTGCACCGACTGACGGAGCAACAAAGAAGTGACGTCGGACGGGTCGGCTTCTTCGCTAGCCGGCCACCGCCTTCTTGATCTTGGCGAAGAAGCCCTGCGACGCCGGGCATTCGTCGCCTGTTTCCGTCTCGCGGAACAGTTCCAGCAGCTCGCGCTGGCGGACCGATAGCCTGGTGGGAGTCTCCACCTCGACCTGGATGACCAGGTCGCCCGCGCCCCGGCCCTGAAGCACGGGCATGCCGGCGCCGCGTTGGCGGAGCTGCTTGCCGGACTGGATACCGGGCGGGATGCGGATGTCGTGGGTGGTGCCGTCGAGCCCCGGGATGTGGAGCGTGCCGCCGAGCGCGGCGGTGGTGAAGCTGACGGGCGCGCGGGCGAACAGCGTCGTGCCGTCGCGCTCGAACAGCGCGTGGCGCTTGACGTGGAGGAACACGTAGAGGTCGCCGGGCGGGGCGCCGCGCGGCCCCGCCTCGCCCTCGCCCGACAGGCGGATGCGCGTGCCCTCGTCGACGCCGGGCGGGACGTTGACCTCCAGCGTCTTGGTGCGCTCGATCCGGCCCTCGCCCCGGCAATCGGGGCAGGGATCGGCGATCATCTCGCCGGTGCCGCCGCAGACGGGGCAGGCGCGCTCGACGACGAAGAAGCCCTGCTGCGCGCGGACCTTGCCGTGGCCGCCGCAATGCTGGCATGCCTTGACCGAGGTGCCGGGCCGCGCGCCGCTGCCGTGGCAGCTGTCGCAGGCGGCGGCGACGTCGACGGTGATCGTGCGCGCGACGCCGTGGAACGCCTCGTCCAGCCCGATTTCCATGTCGAAGCGCAGGTCCGCACCGCGCCGTCCGGGCTGACGCCCGCCACCGCCGCGCTGGCCGCCCATGAACTCGCCGAACACGCTTTCGAAGATATCGGAAAAGGCGCCGAAATCCTGGCCCTGCCCGCCGCCGCCACCGCCGGCCTGCTGGAAGGCGGCGTGGCCGTAGCGGTCATAGGCGGCGCGCTTCTGCGGGTCCTTGAGGACCTCATACGCCTCGCTCACCGCCTTGAACCGGGCCTCGGAGTCGCGGCAGCCGGCGTTCTTGTCCGGATGGTAGCGCATCGCGAGCTTGCGATAGGCGGACTTGAGCGTCCCCGCGTCGGCGGTACGCTCGCATTCGAGGAGTTCGTAATAATCGACGGTGGTGGTCATTCAGGTCTGCCCCGCATGGTCCCTCGACTTCGCTCGGGACGAACGGAGGTGAGGCGACACCCCTCCCCGTTCGGTTCGAGCGAAGTCGAGAACCACTTCGCTTACTTGTCGTCGACTTCCGAGAACTCGGCGTCGACCACGTCCTCCTTGGGACCGGCCGCGTCGGCCTGCGGGGACGCGTCGGCCTGGGCCTGCTTCTCGTAGATCGCCTGGCCGAGCTTCATCGCGACCTGGGCCAGCGCCTGGCTCTTCTCGGTCATCCGGTCGGCGTCGCCGCCCTCCACCGCCTGCTTCGCGTCGTCGATCGCGGCCTGGATCTCCGACTTGAGGGTGTCGTCGACCTTGTCGCCGTTGTCGGCGAGCTGGCGCTCCGTCGTGTGGATCAGCGACTCGGCGTTGTTCCGGGCCTCGGCGCCGGCGCGGCGCTTCTTGTCCTCGTCGGCGAACTTCTCCGCGTCGCGCACCATCTGATCGATGTCGCTGTCGGACAGGCCGCCGGACGCCTGGATGCGGATCTGCTGCTCCTTGCCGGTGCCCTTGTCCTTGGCCGAGACATTGACGATGCCGTTGGCGTCGATGTCGAACGTGACCTCGATCTGCGGCACGCCGCGCGGCGCGGGCGGGATGCCGACCAGGTCGAACTGGCCCAGCATCTTGTTGTCCGCCGCCATCTCGCGCTCGCCCTGGAAGACGCGGATCGTGACGGCGCCCTGGTTGTCGTCGGCGGTGGAATAGGTCTGCGACTTCTTGGTCGGGATCGTCGTGTTGCGGTCGATCATGCGGGTGAACACACCGCCCAACGTCTCGATGCCCAGCGACAGCGGCGTCACATCGAGCAGGAGCACGTCCTTGACGTCGCCCTGGAGCACGCCCGCCTGGATCGCGGCGCCCATCGCGACGACCTCGTCGGGGTTGACGCCGGTGTGCGGATCCTTGCCGAAGAACGCCTTCACCGCCTCGCGCACCTTGGGCATGCGCGTCATGCCGCCGACGAGGACGACCTCGCTGATGTCGCCCGACTTGACGTTGGCGTCGGCCAGCGCCTTCTTCATCGGCTCGATCGTGCGCTTGATCAGGTCGTCGACTAGGCGCTCCAGATCGGCGCGGTTGATCGTCTTGACGAGGTGCTTGGGGCCGTTCTGGTCGGCGGTGATGAAGGGGAGGTTGACCTCGGTCGAGGCCGCGGACGACAGCTCGATCTTGGCCTTCTCGGCGGCTTCCTTGAGGCGCTGGAGCGCGAGCTTGTCCTTGGCGAGGTCGATGCCCTCGTCCTTCTGGAAGCCCTGCGCCAGATACTCGACCAGCTTGTTGTCGAAATCCTCGCCGCCCAGGAAGGTGTCGCCGTTGGTCGCCTTCACCTCGAACACGCCGTCGCCGATCTCCAGGATCGAGACGTCGAACGTGCCGCCGCCCAGGTCATAGACCGCGATCACCTTGCCGTCCTGCTTCTCCAGGCCATAGGCGAGCGCGGCCGCGGTCGGCTCGTTGATGATGCGCAGCACTTCGAGGCCGGCGATCTGGCCGGCGTCCTTGGTCGCCTGGCGCTGCGCGTCGTTGAAATAGGCGGGCACGGTGATCACCGCCTGCGTCACGGTCTCGCCCAGATAGGATTCGGCGGTCTCCTTCATCTTCTGCAGCGTGAAGGCGCTGATCTGCGAGGGCGAGTAATCCTTGCCGCCGGCGGAGACCCACGCATCGCCGTTGCCGCCGCGCGAGATCTTGTACGGGACGAGCGCGGTGTCCTTCTTGGTGATGGGGTCGTCGAAGCGACGACCGATCAGCCGCTTCACCGCGAAGATGGTGTTGTCGCCGTTGGTGACGGCCTGACGCTTGGCGGGCTGGCCGACCAGCCGCTCGCCGTCCTTGGCAAAGGCGACGATCGACGGCGTGGTGCGCGCGCCTTCCGCGTTCTCGATCACCTTGGGCTTGCCACCCTCCATCACCGCCACGCAGGAGTTGGTGGTGCCGAGGTCGATGCCGATCACTTTAGCCATGTGTCTGTCGGGTCCCATTTGTTTCGACTGAAAACAGCGCGGTGGCGTCCCGTTTCGGCGGCGCAACCACTCATGCCGGGCGCGATATAGGGGGGGCGGCGCTTGTCGCAAGGAGGCGGGCGGCGTAGCGGGTTCCTGATGCGATCCGGGTCGATCTTGATGTGTGTTGCCGCGCTGGCGGGGTGCGCGAAGCCGGCGGCGATGTCCGTGGACGGCGGCTGGGTGCGGCTGAACGCGGTCGCGGGGCGGCCGGCGGCGGCCTATTTCACCTTGCACGGCGGGGCGGCGGGCGCGACGCTGGTCGCGGTGACGACGCCG
>NZ_CAHJWW010000239.1 GCF_903643035.1 Sphingomonas bacterium
ACCCCGACGGCGCGATCGCGGGCGCCAAGGCCTGGCTCGCCGCGCGCGCGCAGATCCAGACGAGCTACAAGACCCAGATCGACCAGGCGACCGCTCGCCGCGCCGCGCTGACCGCGGAGCTCCAGCCGCTCGTCACCCAGTTCCAGGCGGCGCAGCGCGCCCCCGGCGCCACCGATGCCGCGCTCGCCCCGCAGGCGCAGGCGATCCAGGCGCGCGAGAACGCGGCCAACCAGGAACTCGGCACGATCACCGCGCCCGTCCAGCGCGCCCAGGCCTATGCGATCGAGCAGCTGCGCGCCAAGCTGCCCGACGCGATCCAGAACGCGTCGCGCGCGCGCAATATCAGCCTGCTCATCAGCCCGCAGGCGGCGATCTTCGCTCAGCCGGCGTCCGACATCACCGCGGCGGTCAGCACCGAACTCGACAAGCTGGTGCCCAGCGTCAGCATCACCCCGCCGCCGGGCTGGCAGCCGAACCAGCAGGGCCAGCAGGGCGGCGCCCCCGCGGCTCCCGCCCCCGCGCCGACGTCCGGCCGCCGTTCCTCGACCCGGTGAACGAGGCGGACGGCGTCGTCGCCCCGCAGGATCGGGGAGCGCCCGGTACCGGCGCGCCCGATATCGGCCCGTCCGATATCGGCCCGCTCGATATCGGACGCGTCATGGCGGCGCTGCCGCACCGATATCCCATGCTGCTGGTCGACCGCGTCGAGGAGTTGATCCCCGACCGGTCGATCGTCGCGGTCAAGGCGGTGACGATCAACGAGGGCTTCTTCCAGGGCCATTTTCCCGGCCGCCCGATCATGCCCGGCGTCCTGATCGTCGAGGCGCTGGCGCAGGCGGCGGGCGTGCTGGCGGTCGAGAGCCTGGGCCTCTCGGGCACGGGCAAGCTCGTCTATTTCATGGGGATCGACGGCGCGAAGTTCCGCCAGCCGGTGGAGCCGGGCGTGCTGCTGCGGCTGGAGGTCGCGTTCGTGCAGAAGCGCGCGAGCGTCTGCAAGTTCGCCGGCCGCGCGCTGGTGGACGGGCGACTGGCGGCGGAGGCGAGCTTCACCGCGATGATCGCCGACCCGCCGAGGTAGTCTCGTCACCCCGGACCCGTTCCGGGGTCCAGCGATGTGCGGACCTGATCGGGCGCAGGGTTCGCGCGACGCCGGACCCCGGAACAGGTCCGGGGTGACGAGTGTGGGTTGAGACGCCGGCGTCATCCGGTAAAGCCGCCGGATGACCAAGCCCCGCGCCGACCTTCCCAAGACCTTCGACCCCGCCGCGATCGAGGCGCGCTGGTATGCGCATTGGGAGCGCGAGGGGCTGTTCCGCCCCGACCGGCCGGGCGCCGAGCCGTGGACGATCGTCAACCCGCCGCCCAACGTGACGGGCAGCCTGCACATCGGCCACGCGCTCGACAACACGCTGCAGGACATATTGGTGCGCCACGCGCGGCTGCGCGGCCGGGACGCGCGCTGGGTGGTGGGCACCGACCATGCCGGCATCGCGACCCAGATGGTGGTGGAGCGGCGGATGGCCGCCGCCGGCGAGAAGCGCACCGACCTTTCCCGCGACGCGTTCGTCGATCGGGTGTGGGCGTGGAAGGCGGAGAGCGGCGGGGAGATCACCAACCAGCTGCGCCGGCTAGGCTGTTCGATGGACTGGGCCAACGAGCGGTTCACGATGGACGAGGGCTTCTCCGCCGCTGTCCGCCGCGTGTTCGTGCAGCTGTATTCCGAGGGATTGCTGTACCGCGACAAGCGGCTGGTGAACTGGGACCCGGGCCTTGGCACCGCGATCAGCGACCTGGAGGTGGAGACGCGCGAGGAGCAGGGCGGCTTCTGGCACCTGAGCTACCCGATCGCCGACGGGCCGGCGCCGGATGGAACGCGCGCGATCTCGGTCGCGACGACGCGGCCCGAGACGTGCCTCGCCGACATGGCGGTGGCGGTGCATCCCGACGACGAGCGGTATCGCGCGCTGGTCGGGCGGCGGGTTCGGCTGCCGATCACCGGCCGGCTGGTGCCGATCGTCGCGGACGAGCACGCCGACCCGGCGCTGGGATCGGGCGCGGTGAAGATCACGCCGGGCCATGATTTCAACGACTTCGAGGTGGGTGCTCGCGCCGGGATCGAGGCGCGCGCGATGCTCAACATGCTGGACGCGCAGGCCCGCGTCGCGCAGACGGCGGACGGCCTGGTCCCCGCCGAGCTGATCGGCCTCGACCGCGACGACGCGAGGGCGCGGATCGTCGCGCTGCTGGAGGCGGAAGGCGCGCTGGAAAAGGTGGAGAGCCGCACGATCCAGCGCCCGTACGGCGACCGGTCGGGCGTGGTGATCGAGCCGTGGCTGACCGACCAATGGTATGTCGACGCCAAGGCGCTGGCGGGGCCGGCGATCGAGGCGGTGCGGTCGGGGCGGATCAGGATCGTGCCGAAGACCTGGGAGAAGACGTTCTTCAACTGGATGGAGAACATCCAGCCGTGGTGCGTGAGCCGGCAGCTGTGGTGGGGGCACCGGATACCGGCATGGTATGGGCCGGTTAAGGATCACTACGGGCATTACGGATATGTGCCTATTGAAGCTCAGCCGGGATGGCCGCTCCAGCAGTCGGAGCGGGTTCTTACTCCGTTTGTAGCCGAAACCGAGGCTGAGGCGCTTCAGCAAGCGCAACTCTACTATGGGGAAGACGTGGAAGTAGAGATCGGCCTCTCTCTCCATGTAAGTCAAAAACGCATTGTTCTGGTTCAAGACTCAGACGTCCTCGACACATGGTTCTCCAGTGCGCTGTGGCCGTTCGCGACGCTGGGCTGGCCGGATGGAAATGCTTTCCCGGAAGCGGAGGAACACCCCTCCACCACCGGCTCCGCCGGCGGTCTCCCTCCCCTTGCAGGGGAGGAATATGGGCGGGGCGATCCCGCCGACGTGCGTGGTATGGCGTCAGCCGACGAGCGGTGGCCGGACGGAAATCCTCCCCCGGAGGGGGAGGGGGACCAGCCGCAGGCTGGTGGAGGGGTAGGCAGCGCCGAATACGCCGCCCGAAGGGAATACCCCTCCACCACCGGCTCCGCCGGCGGTCCCCCTCCCCTTGCAGGGGAGGAATATGGGCGGCAGCTTGGTGGTCGCTATCCCAACGACGTCCTGATCTCCGGCTTCGACATCCTGTTCTTCTGGGACGCCCGGATGATGATGCAGGGTTTGCACTTCCTGGGAGATGTGCCGTTCAAGACGTTGTATCTCCACGGACTCGTCCGCGCGGCCGACGGGTCGAAGATGTCCAAGTCCAAGGGCAACACGGTCGATCCGCTGGGCCTGATCGACCGCTATGGCGCCGACGCGCTGCGCTTCTTCATGGCGGCGATGGAGAGCCAGGGGCGCGACATCAAGATGGATGAGCGGCGCGTCGAGGGGTATCGCAACTTCGCGACCAAGCTGTGGAACGCCGCACGCTTCTGCCAGGCGAACGGCATCGGCGGCGCGGCGATGCCGGAGCCGCCCGCCGCCGACCTCGCGGTCAACAAGTGGATCGTCGCCGAGTGCGTGGCGATGATCCAGGCGGTGGACCTGGCGCTCGCCGACCTGCGCTTCGATGCCGCCGCCGATGCGATCTATCAATTCGTGTGGAGCCGGTTCTGCGACTGGTATCTGGAACTGGTGAAGGGCGGAATTGACGACGAGACGCGTGCCGTCGCCGGCTGGGTACTCGACCAAGTGCTGGTGGTCCTTCACCCGTTCATGCCCTTCATCACCGAGGAGCTGTGGCACGCGCTTGCAACTCGCGACCACGACCTCATTGTCGCGCGCTGGCCCATGGCGGACGCGCGCGCGATCGATCCGGCGGCGCGGGCGGAAGTCGAGTGGCTGATCCGCTTGGTGGGTGAGGTGCGCGCGGCGCGAACCGCGTTGAACGTTCCGCCAGGCGCTCGCCTTCACGGGTGGATCGATGGCGGGAACGACGACACTCGCGATCTTCTGCTCCAAAACCAAGGTTATCTTTTCAAATTGGCACGCATAGAAGGGTTCGACAATGTTGGCCCGACCACGGGCAGCGCCATGCAGGTCGTGGTCGACGACATCACCTATTATCTTCAGCTGGACGGCGTCATCGACCTCGACGCGGAGCGCGCTCGCCTCGCCAAGGGGATCGCGGCGGCCGCGAAGGACCGGGACGCGCTCGCCGCCCGGCTGGACAACCCGAGCTTCGCCGGGCGCGCCAGGCCCGAGGCGGTGGAGAAGGCGCGCGCCGATCATGCCGAGCGCGCGGCGGAGGCGGAGCGGCTGG
>NZ_CAHJWW010000240.1 GCF_903643035.1 Sphingomonas bacterium
TCGGTCACGAGCTGGGCGGTCATGGTGTCGCTCATCGACCAGCCGACCACCCGGCGCGAGAACAGGTCGATGACGACAGCGACGTATAACCATCCTTCCGCGGTCCAGATGTAGGTGAAGTCTGCGATCCACCTCTGGTTGGGTGCCTCGGCCGTGAACTGGCGATCGAGGAGGTTGTCGGCGATGACCGACCGCAGGCCATCATCCTTCGGCAGCCCACGGCGCCGCGGACGCGCCTTCAGGCCGTGAACACGCATCAGCCGCTCGATGCGATGCAGACCACATAATAGGCCTTCGGCCAGAAGATCGTGCCAGACGCGACGCGCACCGTACGTCCGATGGCTGGAGATGAAGCTGGCGCGGACCCTGGCGCCGAACTCCTCGTCGCTTCGGGCGCGAGCACTGGGTGCGCGAACCAGCCAGGCATGAAAGCCGCTGCGCGAAACACCGAGCGCTTCGCAGATCCACGACACCGGCCAGATCCCTCGGTGCTTCGCGATGAACTCGAACCTCATATCGAGTCCCTGGCGAAGTAGGCCGCCGCTTTTTTTAGGATGTCGCGCTCCGCCTTCATCCTGGCAAGCTCGCGGCGCAGCCGCTCGATCTCCTGTTGCTCCGGCTTCATCACGCCGTGACCAGGAAACGCTGATCCCGGATCGGCCGCCTGTTCGCGAACCCACTTGCGCAGCACGTTCTCATGCAGGTCCAGATCGCGCGCTGCCTGCGATACCGACACCCCGCGTTCGCGCACCAGCTTCACCGCCTCGAGCTTGAACTCACGGCTGAACTTCCGTCGTTGCATCTCCATCCTCCGGTTCCAAAAACACCTTATCTCGGTGTCCACGGAACCGGCAGCAGCTCAGTCCGATACAGATCGCACGCGGCCATTGAATTAAAACGGGCTATGGACCGGTTCGCCTTATCGCACGAGCAGCTTGGCTACGCGCCTCCGACAAAACGGGACATCGCCGAAATCGAGCGGCAGTACCAGGCGTGCCTCGACCGTTTTGGCGACAACTTTGGATCGGAGTATGGCTGGGCGGCACAGCACCTTGGGCTCAAAAAACCACGGCTGGTCGATCTCGAGGTCGCCGCCGGTAAGGGCGCCATGCAGTCTCACTACCGAATGGCCAGCTACAACGTCCACGCAGGAGCCCGAGGCATCGACTTCCGGCTCGGCCTTCTTGAGGGCAGTGGCACCCGTACGGCGCTGGCCGGCGTTAGCAACGCGGGCTTCGTAGATCCGGCGCGGAACACCGCCGGAGACTTGGTGTTCGTCACGACCCTTTTATCGTCGGGTACCACACGGTTCGACCGGGTGCTCGAGTGGCAAATCCTGGCGCAGCTGAGGGACGAGCTCCTGCGTCAGCTAGATAAGGCACAGCGTGCGCTCGACCGCGCGCACCGCGCTCAACTCAGGAGGGAACGCGCGACGCGGTGACCCAATCCCGGCCACTAACACGCCCACTTTCGCCACTCGAAACCTGCCGCTCGTTGATGCCGTGCAGTCATGCCTGATTATGGTCCGCATCTCCGGATGAGGGCTGCATTATCGGCTTGGATATCATGCGCGGTGCGAAGCGCTTGATCGCGGTCACCGCCGCAAAGACGAAGTCGGCCATCACGAGCATGTTGAAGCTGGATCGCGCCGAAGCATACGTCACATAGCCGTGCAGTGCTGCGTGACGGTTCGGCACAGGATCCTGCTCGGCCGCTCTCCGTTGCGCAGGTGTTCGGACTTTTGCGTAGAGATGCTCGTCGAGCTTGCCCGCGAGATGCAGTCCGTACCAGCCAGGAGTCTGCATCTCGATCGGCGTCAGTCCGCCGATCACGTCGCGCAGCTCGATCTGGCTAGTGCTGGTCTGTTCGGCGCCCCAACCGATCTCGATGCGAACCACGCGCTCGATCTCGGGAAACAGTGCGAGCGCTGCCATTCGATAGAGTTTGGCTCCATGCGCGGTGAGGCATTCACGGAACAGGTCCTTCGCTTCGTCGTCGACGCACTGTGTGTCAAGCCGTCTCAGGAAATGGGCGGCAACGTCGGCCCAATTCGCCGAGTAGTACGCCTCCATTGCCCGATTTAGCGTGTCGGCATCGTTGTGCGCGCGGACCAGATTAAACGGGGTGGTCTCGTGCGGCAGCCAACCGGCTGCCGCCACCGGGCCAGCGAGCTGCTCATATTCCTGAAGCTGTGCGATGTAGGCCCGCATCGGTGCCATGCGCGCCTCATGCTCTGCCAAGGCAGCCTCCATGCGCGCCCTGATCGACGACATCTCCGCGTCGAGACCCCCTGCAGAGTCTAGCAATCCGTCCCAAGTGCCCCTGGGAAAAACTGCGAGTAGCTTGAGTCGCGCAGCTTCAGCTCTGTTCATGTCAAATCCCCTCGCATCGCGACCCAGAAGCCGCCGTTCGCGGCCGCTTAGCCGCTCCCCAACTTCGGACATTCGTTCAGAAGCGGGCCTAGAGAAATTCATCGCTTTGGCGCCCGACGTCGTCGAAGCCTTCGGCAGCGACTGCTATGATGCCTGAAGCGAAACATCATACGTTCCGGCACCGCATGTTCCCATTGCGCCACCGCCGTTCCTGAGGGTTCAAGTCACGATGCAGCTGTCCTCGATCCACTGTTTCCCGGTGAAGGGGCTGGGCGGGTGCGCCATGACGGAAACGCCGATAGAGGCTCGCGGCATCGCTGGCGACCGCCGCTGGATGATCATCGATCAGCGCAATCGCTTCGTCACTCGGCGCGAGGTTCCGGCGATGGCTTCGCTGAACGTCACGCCGTCCCGAACCGGGCTGACGATCAGGAGCGCAACGGAAAGCAGCCATGCGATCATGCCCGGAGACGAGGCACCCCTGGTCGACGCCAGGGTCTGGCGAGACACGGTGTCCGTGCGGGTGGGGAACGATGCTGCGGACGCCTTCCTTTCCGAGGCGCTCGGGCGCCCGGTCCGATTGGCCCATCAGCACGATTCCAGCCGGCGAGCCATCGATCCCCGATATTCGCGGCCGGACGACCATGTCAGCCTCGCGGATGGCTTTCCGTTGCTGATCACGACGATGGCCTCGCTCGACGCCCTCAACGATCGCCTCGCCGTCCCCGTGACTATGGCCCGCTTCCGATCGAACCTCGTCATCGCCGACGCGGCTCCCTGGCAGGAGGATCGATGGCGACGCATCCGGATCGGCGCTGTGGAGATGGAGATCGCGCGTCCCTGCTCGCGTTGCATCGTCGTCACGCAGCAGCCCGACACGGGCGAGCGCCTGGAGGGCAACGAACCGCTTGCCACGCTGCGCGCCATGGGACGGCTCGCGGCGGACGGCATCATGTTCGGTCAGAACGCGATCATCCGTCGGCCGGGCACGCTGAGCATCGGCGATCGGGTCGAGGTGATCGAGGAGGGAGACAGCCGACCGGCACCGGCGAGCCGTTGACGATAGTGTCAACCGACTTCCGTGTCCCGAGCTGCCCCGGATCCGGCTAACCTGTGGATCGGCGTGGAAGAAGGACCCCCTAGCGGGGTGATCGGCGTCCAAGAGGGACCCCTCATTTCGATGGCGTAGGCGGCGGCCTGGTTTTTCCAGGCGGCGAGATCGGGATGTTGGTGGTGGAGACAGTGGTTCGGGTTCGGCGCGAGCACGCGGCCGGCAAGTCGATCAAGGCGATCGCGCGTGATCTTCGGTTATCGCGCAAGGTGGTACGCAAGGCGATCCGGGCATCGGAGGGTGCGTTCGACTACTGTCGTACGGTGCAGCCGCTGCCGCGGATCGGGCCATTCCAGGAGCGGCTGGACAAGCTGCTGGTCGAGAACGAAGGGCGGCACCGGCGTGACCGGCTGCGGATGACGCGGGTCCATGATCTGCTGCTGCGCGAGGGGTTCGAGGGGTCATACGATGCGGTCCGGCGCTACGCGGCGCGCTGGTCGGCGACACGGCGCAAGGACCCAGGCGCTAATGTGACGGGGGGCGTGCCGGCGTTCATCCCGCTCTTGTTCAGGCCGGGCGAGGCGTACCAGTTCGACTGGAGCCACGAGGACGTGGAGATCGCCGGTAAGCCGATGCGGGTGAAGGTGGCGCACCTGCGGCTGTGCGCGTCGCGGGCGGTGTACGTACGGGCTTATCCGCGCGAGACGCAGGAGATGGTGTTCGACGCGCATGCGCGCGGCTTTGCGTTCTTCGGCGGGGTGCCGTTGCGCGGCATCTACGACAACATGAAGACCGCGGTGACGACCGTGTTCGTCGGCAA
>NZ_CAHJWW010000241.1 GCF_903643035.1 Sphingomonas bacterium
CGCCCTGGGCGCTGGGGCTGGCGGGCGCGGTCTATGGCTGGGCGGCGGCGGCGATGACGGCGGTGTTCGCCGGCATGGCGGCGCGGGTCGCGTTGCGGACCGCGGTGCCCGGCGACGCGCTGAAGCCGGAGAAGCGGCTGTTCGCCTATTCGATCCTCTATCTCTTCATGATGTTCGGCGCGCTGGTCGTCGACAGGTGGGTGGCATGACCGACGGACCCGATCCTTCCCCGTGGCAGCAGCCGGCCCCGACCGCCGACACGTCCGACGTCGTGCGTTCGCGCCAGCGCGGGCGGTCGATTGCGATGGCGTTGCTGCTGGGCGCGCTGGTGGTGCTGATCTTCCTCGTCAGCATCGCCAAGATCACCGCGGGCATGAAGTGACCCGCTCCATGACCGGCACGGGCCGCACCGCGCTCCTGGCGGTGCTGGTGATCTGCTTCATGACCGGCCTCGCCTGGGCCAGCGTGCCGCTGTACCGCCTGTTCTGCCAGGCGACCGGGCTGAACGGCACCACCAACCGCGGCAAGCAGGCGCCCGGCGCCACCGGCGCGGCGATCACCGTATCGTTCGACACCAACGTCGCGCCGCACATGCCGTGGCGGTTCCGGCCCGAGGCGCCGTCGGACACGGTCGACGTCGGCGCGCGCGACATGGCGTTCTTCACCGCGACCAACACGTCCGACCACCCGATCACCGGCACCGCCACGTACAACGTCGTGCCCGAACAGGTCGGCAAGTATTTCACGAAAATCCAGTGCTTCTGCTTCACGCAGCAGACGCTGGCCCCGGGCGAGACCGCGCGCATGCCGGTCATCTTCTATGTCGATCCCAGGATCCTGACCGATCCCGACACGCGCGACGTGCAGAACATCACCCTGTCCTACACCTTCTTCCCGGTCGAGGCGGGCAAGGCGGTCGCCCGGGCCGCGAGGGACGGCTGAACCGGCGCGCCGGCGGCGGGACCGCCACCACCCGGTCGGGCCGCCCGGCCGGTGCGAACGGGCTTTGCCGCTGCCCCGAACCGCGATAGAGCGGGGCGAGGACCGAACAGGGAAGACGCGATGGCTGCCGGCGCGAAGAACCACGACTATCACATCCTGCCCCCCAGCATCTGGCCGATCTTCGGCTCGTTCTCCGCGCTGGCGATGGCGGCGGGCGCGATCGCCTGGATGCACGGCGGCCATGTCGACCACCCCAATGGCGGCGGCTGGGTCTTCCTGATCGGCGTCGCGGGCGTGCTGTTCACCATGTATTCGTGGTGGGCGCAGGTCATCAAGGAGGCGCATCACGGCGACCACACCCCGGTCGTTCAGCTGCATTTCCGCTATGGCATGATCCTGTTCATCGCGTCGGAGGTCATGTTCTTCGTCGGCTGGTTCTGGGCATGGTTCGACTATTCACTTTTCCCCAGCGCGATCAGCTTCGCCGACGGCGCCGTCAGCCACGCGGCCGAGGGCGCCGCCGCGATCAAGGCGAGCTGGCCGCCCAAGGGGCTGGAGGTGCTCGATCCGTTCAAGTTCCCGCTCCTCAACACGATGATCCTGCTGACGTCGGGCACCACCGTCACCTGGGCGCACCATGCGCTGATCCACGGGCAGCGCGGCGGCGTGAAGCGCGGGCTGTGGGGCCTGATCGGCGTCGGCGATCGCGACAGCGTGCTCAAGGGACTGTGGCTGACGATCGTGCTGGGCGCGATCTTCAGCTCGATCCAGGCGCTCGAATATTCGGACGCGCCCTTTCCTTTCAAGGGGCTGAACTATGGCGCGTCGTTCTTCATGGCGACGGGCTTCCACGGCTTCCACGTCCTGATCGGCACCATCTTCCTGACCGTATGCCTGGTCCGCGCCTACAAGGGCGACTTCACGCCGCGCCAGCATTTCGGGTTCGAGGCGGCGGCCTGGTACTGGCATTTCGTCGACGTGGTGTGGCTGTTCCTGTTCGTCGTGATCTACGTCTGGGGCGGCTGGAACGCGCCGATCCACATCGGCTGACGCCGTCCGGCCGGTCGCGCCCGGCCGGCCGCCCTTGATCGAGACGGGACCCGAGCCGATGCCCGAACCGACAATCGAGCCCGAGCCGACAATCGAGATCGTTCCTCCCCCGCCCGGCGAGCCGACCGCCGGCGACCTGCCGCCACCGCTACCGCTGTTCGTCGCGGGCACGCGCGGGCTTTGCCCGCGATGCGGCGCGCGGACGATCTATGCCGGGCTCATCACCTTTGCGGACCGCTGTTCCGCCTGCGGGCTGGACTTCGCGCAGTTCAACGTCGGCGACGGCCCGGCGGCGTTCCTGACGCTCATCATCGGCACGGTGATCGTCGCCGCGGTGGTGGTGGTGCAGGTCGCGTACAATCCGCCCGTCTGGCTGCAGATGCTGATCTGGGTGCCGATCACCGCCGCCGCGGTCGTCGCCTCGCTGCGGGTCGCCAAGGGCGTGCTGCTGATCGTCGAGTACCGCCAGGCGGCGCGCGAGGGAAAAGTTCGGCCGTGACCGTCGCCAGGGGATCGGGGGCATGAGGCGGGTGCCGGTCGTGCCGACGGCGGTCGTCATGCTCGCGGTCGCGGCGATGGTCGGGCTGGGGCTGTGGCAGCTGCTCGACCGGCTGCCCGCCAAGCAGGCGTATCTCGCGCGGCTCGCCGCCAACCCGTCCCGGCCGCCGATCGCCTTTCCGCGCTTTCCCGACGACAGCCTGCTGTTCCGGCGCGCCAGCGGCTTCTGCCTCCAGCCGACCGCCATCGCGCTGGCCGGCGCGGGCGCGTCGGGTTTCCGCGCCATCGCCCAGTGCCGCACCGGCGCGGAAGGACCGGGGATGATCGTCCAGCTTGGCACCACGGTCGATCCCGCGCGCCGCGTGGCGTGGAAGGGCGGCCCGGTGAGCGGCACGATCGGCCATGCGCCGAGCAGCGCGCCGCTGATCGCCGGGCTGTTCCACCGCCAGCCGCAACTGCTGATGCTGGTCGCGGATCCGCCGGTCGACGGGCTGACCGCCAATGGCCGGCCCGATATCGACTCGGTGCCCAACAGCCACCTCGCCTATGCCGGCCAGTGGTTCTTCTTCGCCGCGATCGCCGCGATCATCTATTCGCTGGCGCTGGTGCGGCGGTGGAGGACGCGGCCGGAGGCGCCCGTGGTTGCCGCCCCCGCCCCTCCCCGCTAACCCCCGCCGATGCGTTACGTCAGCACCCGCGGGACCGCGCCCGTCCTGGACTTCGAGGGCGCGACCCTTGCCGGCCTCGCCGCCGACGGCGGCCTGTACCTGCCCGAGACGTGGCCGGTCCTGACCCGCGACGAGATCGCCGCCATGGCGGGCATGTCGTACGTCGACACCGCCGTCGCGGTGATGCACCCGTTCGTCGGCGACACGCTGACGCGGGCGGAACTGCGCGAGCTGTGTTCGCGCGCCTATGCGGGCTTTGGCCACGACGCGGTCGTCCCGCTGGTGCAGCTCGACGCGCGCCACTGGTTGCTGGAGCTGTTCCACGGGCCGACGCTGGCGTTCAAGGATGTCGCGCTCCAGCTGCTGGGGCTGTTGTTCGAGCGGTTCCTGGCCGGCGGAACGAATCACCTGACGGTGATCGGCGCGACCTCCGGCGACACGGGTTCGGCGGCGATCGACGCGCTGGCGGGGCGGATGGGCGTCGAGATCTTCATGCTCCACCCCGCCGGACGCGTGTCGGAGGTGCAGCGGCGCCAGATGACGAGCGTGCACGCGCCCAACGTGTTCAACATCGCGCTCGACGGGGCGAGCTTCGATGACGCGCAGGCTCTGGTGAAGGCGATGTTCGCGGACCGCGCCTTCTCATCCGGCTTCCGGCTGTCGGCGGTGAACTCGATCAACTGGGCGCGGCTGATGGCGCAGGTGGTCTATTACTTCCACGCCGCGGTCCGGCTGGGGGCGCCCGACCGGGCAGTCGCGTTCAGCGTACCGACCGGCAATTTCGGCGACGTGTTCGCGGGGCACGTCGCCGCCCGGATGGGCCTGCCGATCGCGAAGCTGGTCGTCGCCACGAACGTCAACGACATACTGCACCGCGCGCTGTCGACCGGCGACTACGCGAGCGGGCCGGTGGTCGCGACCCAGACGCCGTCAATGGACATCCAGATATCCTCCAATTTCGAGCGGCTGCTGTTCGATGTCGGCGGTCGCGACGGGCCGGCGCTGGCGGCGCAGATGGCTGGCTTCGACGCGGCGCGCGCGATGCGGCTCACCGACGCGCAGCG
>NZ_CAHJWW010000242.1 GCF_903643035.1 Sphingomonas bacterium
GCCCTCGTCCGCCAGCTTCAGGCGGACCAGCGCCTGGCCGGGCGCGTCGGCGGCGAGCGTCGCGGGCAGGCGCGCGACGATGTCGTCGTACAGCTTGCGGCCGAGCGTCACCTGCTCGTCCCGCTCGGCGGCGCGCAGGTGACGGCGGATCGCGGCCAGCGCCTTGCCCGTGGTCGCGAACGTCATCCAGGCGGGCTGCGGCGCCTGCGCCTTCGATTTCAGGATCTGCACCTGGTCGCCGTTCTCCAGCACGGTCTTGAGCGGGACGAGGCGCGCGTTGACCTTGGCGCCCACCGTCTGGTCGCCGAGGTCGGTGTGGACGGCATAGGCGAAGTCGATCGCGGTCGCGCCCTTGGGCAGCTGGATCAGCTCGCCCTTGGGCGTGAAGGCGAAGATGCGGTCCTGGTACATCGCCATGCGCGTGTGCTCGAGCAGCTCCTCGGGCGAGGCGGCGGTGTCGAGGATCTCGACGAGGTCGGCGATCCAGCTGTGCTGCGTCTCGGGACGGACGCCCAGGCCCCCGCCCCCGCTCCCGTTCTGCTTGTAGGCCCAGTGGGCGGCGAGGCCGAACTCGGCCTCCGCGTGCATCTCCGGCGTCCTGATCTGGATCTCGACGCGCGTGTTCTCGGCATGGATGACGCTGGTGTGGAGCGAGCGGTAGCCGTTGCGCTTGGGCGTCGAGACATAGTCCTTGAACCGGCCCGGCACCATCGGCCAGCGCCGGTGGATGACACCCAGCGCGCGATAGCAGTCCTCCTCCGTCGGCACGATCGCCCGGAATGCCATGACGTCGGACAGCTGCTCGAAGCTGATGTGGCGTTCCTGCATCTTCTTCCAGATGCTGAACGGATGCTTCTCGCGCCCCGATATCTCGATGTCCATGGCGTGGCGCGACAGCAGCAGCTTCAGGCCCGAGCCGATCTTGGCGATCCGGTCGCCGCCGCCGGCCTTCAGCTGTTCGAGGCGGCGGCTGATCGATTCGGACGCCTCCGGCTCGATCTGCGCGAAGGCGAGCGTCTGCATCTCCTTCATGAACTCGTACATGCCGATGCGTTCGGCGAGCGGGGCGTAGATCTCCATCGTCTCGCGCGCGATGCGGCGGCGCTTCTCGGGCTTGGCGATGAAGTGCAGCGTGCGCATGTTGTGGAGGCGGTCGGCGAGCTTCACCAGCAGCACGCGGATGTCGTCGCTCATCGCGAGCAGGAACTTGCGCAGGTTCTCCGCCGCGCGCTCGTTGTCGCTCTGCGCCTCGATGCGCGACAGCTTGGTGACGCCGTCGACCAGCCGGGCCACCGACGGCCCGAACAGCTGCGCGATCTGTTCGGGGGTGGCGACGGTGTCCTCCACCGTGTCGTGGAGGATGGCGGTGGCGATCGTCTCGTCGTCGAGGCGCAGCTCGGTCAGGATGCCCGCCACCTCGATCGGGTGGCTGAAATACGGGTCGCCGCTCGCGCGCTTCTGCGTGCCGTGCGCGTTGACCGAGAAGACGTAGGCGCGGTTCAGCAGCGCCTCGTCGGCGTGCGGATCATAGTCGAGGACGCGATCGATCAGTTCGTATTGGCGCAGCACGGGACGGAGATGGGGCCGCGCGGTGCCGCTTGGCAACATGCTTGTTCGATCCGCCCATGGAGTTCAGCGGATCCGACGGCTCAGAACACCAGCTTGCCGCCCACGATCACCAGCGTCGTCGCCAGCACCGGCACCAGCACCCGGTCCGATATCCGGCTCGCGATCAGGCTGCCGACGACGATGCCGGGGATCGAGCCGATCAGCAGCGAGACCAGCAGCGAGCCGTTGACCGATCCCATCGCCCATTGGCCGACGCCGGCGATCAGCGTCAGCGGCACCGCATGCGCGATGTCCGACCCGACGAGGCGGGCGAGCGGCACGCGCGGATAGAGCACCAGCAGCGCGGTCATGCCCAGCGCGCCGGCCCCGACCGAGGTGAGCGTGACGAGCGCGCCGAGCGCGATGCCGAGCAGGACGGTGAGCGCGGGCACCCGCCGTTCGCTGACCCGCTCGAACGCGACCGTGAGCCGCGCCACGATACGCGCCCGGAAGAAGGTCGCGATACCGGTCAGCACGAGCGCGGCGCCCAGCACGACGACGATCGCATGGTCGGTGTTCTCGGCATGGCGATGCGCGATCGACAGCGCGGCGAGCGTCACCAGGCTCGCGGGAAGGCTCCCCGACGCCAGCCGCCGCACGATCCGCCAGTCGACGGTGCCGCGCGAGCCGTGGACGCCAGTGCCGGCGACCTTGGTGGCCGAGGCATAGAGCAGGTCCGTGCCGACCGCGGTCGCCGGGTGGAAGCCGAAGACGAGCACCAGCAGCGGCGTCATCAGCGACCCCCCGCCGACGCCGGTCAGTCCGACGAGCAGCCCGACGAGGACGCCCGCGACCGAATAGAGAGGGTTGACGTGGATCATCGGTGCTTCCGCCGTGCACGGCGGATCATCCCGACAACCAGCACGGTCAAGCCGAGGGGCACCAGCCACAGCGTGGCCAAGGCCAGCCAGAATGCCTCCCCCAGTGCGTAGAGCGCCGACCCCCAATCGTGTCCGAGGATCACGCAAGCGTAGGGGTCGCCCTCGTCGAGCCGGCAGCCGGCCGCACGAGCGATGGCGCCTGCGGCGAAGGTGGCGAGGATCGGGACGATGCCGAAAACCACCGACAGCCCGCCGACGACGCAGACCCGGTCGGTCGTCACCTTGCCCTAGCCCGCGCCGCGCGCGGGCGTGTTGACGCCCATCGACTGGAGGTAGCGGCGCACGTTGCGGGCCGCCTGGCGCAGGCGCTGCTCGTTCTCCACCATCGCGATCCGCACGAAACCCTCCCCGTTCTCGCCATATCCCACCCCTGGAGCCACAGCGACCTGAGCGTGAACGAGCAATTGTTTGCTGAACTCAAGGCTGCCTAGGGCGCGGAGCGCCGGCGGCAGCGGAGCCCAGGCGAACATGGAGGCGCGCGGGGAGGGGATGTCCCAGCCGGCGCGCGCGAAACTGTCGACCAGCACGTCGCGGCGGCGGTGATACAGACGGCGGTTCTGCTCCACGATGTCCTGCGGCCCGTTGAGCGCCGCCACCGCCGCCGCCTGGACGGGGGTGAACGCGCCATAGTCGAGGTACGACTTCACCCGCGTCATCGCCGCGATCAGCGTCGGGTTGCCCACCCCGAAGCCGATCCGCCAGCCGGCCATGGAATAGGTCTTGCTGAGCGAGGTGAACTCGACCGCCACGTCCTTCGCGCCCGGCACCTGGAGGATCGAGGGCGTCGGGCAGCCGTCGTAGTAGAGCTCCGAATAGGCGAGGTCGGAGATCACCCACAGCCCGTGCTCCTTCGCGAACGCGACGACGCGCCTGTAGAAGGCCAGGTCAACCACCTCGGCGGTGGGATTGCTGGGGTAGCCCATCACCAGCACCGACGGGCGCGGCACGGTGAACGCCATCGCGCGCTCCAGGCTCTCGAAATACGCCTCATCCGGCGTCGTCGGCACGCTTCGGATCGTCGCGCCCGCGATGATGAAGCCGAAGGTGTGGATCGGGTAGGACGGGTTGGGCGCGAGCACGACGTCGCCCGGCGCGGTGATCGCGGTGGCGAGGCTGGCGAGGCCCTCCTTCGAACCCATCGTCACCACCACCTCGCTCTCGGGATCGAGGTCGACGCCGAACCGCCGGCCGTAATAGCTCGCCTGCGCGCGGCGGAGGCCGGGGATACCCTTGGATTGCGAATAGCCGTGCGCGTCCGGCTTGCGCGCGACCTCCACCAGCTTGTCGATGACATGGGGCGGGGGCGGCAGGTCGGGGTTGCCCATGCCGAGGTCGATGATGTCCTCGCCCCCCTGCCGGGCCGCCGCGCGCATCGCGTTCACCTCCGCGATCACATAGGGCGGCAGCCGCTTCATGCGGTAGAAATCGTCGGCGGGGGCGGCTGGCATCGGGCGGGACCTTTCCGCGCGCAGCCTATCCGCTCGTCCGGGCGAACGATAGCGTATCCGTGCTTTGCGTCGGACGGCGGGAGGGGCGTATAGCCGGGCCGGAGAGGAGACGGGCAATGGCCGACCGACCCGACGCACCCCCCGCACCCGCCCGCCCCGACCAGGCCGCTCCGGCCGGGGCCGCCGCCCCGTGGTTCCGGGCGTTGATGGAGGCGCAGCGCGCGATGCTGGCCGCGACCGCG
>NZ_CAHJWW010000243.1 GCF_903643035.1 Sphingomonas bacterium
GGCCAGCACGCTCGCCAGCAAGGCGTCGCCGGTCAAAAACTCGGCCGATACCGCATGCAGCGGCGCCTCGGCGGTCCGGTCGTCGGCGGTCCGGGCGTCGGCGGTCCGGGCGAATGCGGCGGCGCATGCCGCGCCGATCCCGCGCGACGCGCCGGTCAGGAGGATGTGGGTCATGGGGCGTGCTTAGCGGGGCCGTCGCGCTTTGGCATCAGCCGTGGCGGATCGCGCGACCCGGCCGCTCGTCAGAACGCGCCGTCCCCGCGGGCGACCACCACCATGGTCCTCAGGAGGATCGCCAGGTCGAGCCCGAGCGACAGCCGGGCGATATACTCCAGGTCGGGCAGCTTCATGTCGTCGACGGAACCGCTCTTGTGGCGGGCGGTCACCTGCCACAGGCCGGTGATGCCGGGCCGAACCACGGCGCGGTCGCGCGCGAACTTAGGATCGTGCGCCAGCATCTCGGGCATGATCGCGCGCGGGCCGACGAGCGCCATGTGGCCGGCGATCACGTTCATGAACTGCGGCAGCTCGTCCAGGCTGCTGCGGCGAAGCCAGCGGCCGAGCCGGGTGACGCGCGGGTCCGCCGCGGATTTTGGCAGCACGCCCGTCCGCGCGACGGTCGCGCGGAACGCCTCGCTCTGCGCGGCGGTCGCCACGCGCATCGTGCGGAACTTGAGCATCCCGAACGGCTTCCCGCCCCGGCCATGCCGCATCGTCACGTACAGGGCCGGACCCGGCGAACAGAGCCGAACGGCACAGGCGATCCCGACCATCGGCACGGCCAGCAGGAGAAGCAGGAGCGTGCCGAGAAGGATGTCGAGCGTCCGCTTGACGAGGAGCGTCACGGGTCGACGAGGCGTCGCGTCATGCCCGTCGCACCTAGACTGTCCGGCGGGCTGCCCGACAGGCTGCCCTGCCGGTGGCGAAGCGCCGGCCGCCATTCAGGACCCTTCCAGAAGGCGGGACGCGTGTACCATGGCTCTCCCGATCGCTTGATCCATGTCAAGGTAACGGTACTCACCCAGCCGTCCACAGAAAAGAACATCCGGTGATCCGCCAGCCAGCTTCAGATAGGCCTCGTAGCGGCTGCGCGCGGACGAACTGGGGAAGGGGTATTCGGCTTGCGTCCAGTCGCCGGCCGTCCCCGGCGTCTCGGTGGTGAGCAGGGTGCCGGCGGCCGGCCGTGCCGCGTCTTCCAGCATGTGGTTCCACTCGACCGTCCGGACCGCCGGCCCGTCCTCCAGCCCCGGGATGTTGATCTGCCCGCATGGCTGAACGAAGCGCCGGCCCGGCAGATAGCGGTGGTCTCGCCGCTGGGTACGGTAAGGTAGCTGGCCGTGGACATAGTCGAAATACCGGTCGATCGATCCGGTGTAGACCAGCCTGCGGCGCCACCTCACCTCCCGTTGCGTGTGATGGTCGCGGCCCGTCAGCACCTCGATCCCGTCGAGCATCTTCTCGATCCAGCCGGTGAAGCCGCCGTATGGCAGCGCCTGGAAGGTCGCTCGCGACAGCCGGACGTCCCCGTCCTCCCGGATCTCCAGTCGACTGGCGAGACCGGGATCGAGCGACGACGGCGCCACCCCCCATTGCTTGGTGGTGTAGCCGTGGACGAAGCGGCGGTATATTCGCCGAGGCATCAGCGACAGCATCCGCGTCTCGAAATTGTCGGCCGGTCCGGTGTCCGCGCCTTCTTCGGCCGGGTCGTCGCCCCCGGCGGTCAAGCGGTCGAAGTCGGCCTTGTGCAGCGGCCAGTCGAACAGCTCGCCGCCCGAACGGGTCATGACCCTGGCGGAGAACGGATAGAAGCGAGCGAACCGCGTGACGAACGCCTCGATGCGCGCGGACGAGGTGCGGAAATAGTGGGGACCATGCAGGTTGAACCGGATGCCGCATGGATGGACGACGTCGGCGACGTTGCCGCCCACCCGATCCCGCGCTTCCAGCACGCACACGCTGCGACCGGCATCCGTGAGGATGCGCGCGATGGTCGCTCCGGTCAGCCCTGCCCCGACGATGACATAGTCCACGTCCCTCATGTCCAGGCGGCTACGACAGGCCGGTCGCTTCGCGGACCAGCTTCCGGAACTCCGACGCGAAACGCCGTTCCGAAAACCGTTCGGCGTTCCGGGCGCAGGCTTCCCCGGAATACGACCCCCTGCAGGCCTCGAAGCGGCGAACCGCATCGACGATCGCCTCTGGCGTCTGGCGATCGAAGAACAGCCCGGTCGGCTCCGTGGCCGGAGCGCCGACGATCGTCTCGCGCAATCCGCCCTGGCCGAGCGCGATCACCGGGGTCCCGGTCGCCTGTGCCTCGACGGGGGTTATGCCAAAATCCTCCACCGCGGCGTGGAGGTAGGCGCGCGCCTTCCCCATCAGGCGATCGGCTTCCGGCATGCTCACTTCGTCGACGAACGTTATGTTGGCCGTCGCGCGTTTCCGCAACGCCTTCAGCATCGGACCCGACCCGGCGACGACCAAGGGCAGATCCGTCATCCGGGTGAACGCCTCGACGATGAGATCCACCCTCTTGTGAGGCACCAGCCGTCCCAGGCTGAGGTAGAAGTCCCGCGGCTCCGTCGAATAGGTGAACCGGTCGATGAAGACGGGCGGGTATATGACGACGCCCTTGCGGGAATAGTATTTGCGGACGCGTTCGGCGACGAACCTAGAGTTGGCGGCGATCGCATCCGGCCTCTGCCCGGCCAGCGTGTCCCACATCCGCAGCTTGTGCAGCATCCGCCGCGTGGTGAACCCCAGCATGCCGAACGCCAGACCGTCCTGTCTCAGATGGTCGTCCTGAAGGTCCCATGCGTAGCGCATCGGAGAGCTTATGTAGGCGACATGCGGCTGGTAAGGTTTCGTCAGCACGCCATGGGCGACCGCGAACTGGACGCTTATCACCAGGTCATAGCCTTCGAAATCGAACTGTTCGATCGCCAGCGGCCAGAGCGCCACCAGCTTGCGCAGGTGGCGACGTGCGAAAGGAACATGCTGGAGAAACGACGTGCGGACCTGTCTGCCGTTCAACCAGCCCCTGGCATGAGGCGGCAGGAAATCGACGAGGGCGAACAGATCGGCGTGGGGATGGATGCGTAGTATGGCTTCGACCACCCGCTCGGAACCCCCATAGGTGAGGAACCCGTCGCAGACGACGGCGATGCGGGCGGATGTGGACGCGTCTTGCCGCTCGGGCCGATATGGTCCCTCCATGATCCTGAACGATACCCTGTTTCGGCACGAAGGCGACCCGCCTGGACACCCGCGCGATCTTGGAGAGAGGCCAGGCCGGCGGCGCGGTGCTAGCGGCGGCCCGCCCAGGAGACAACCATTCGGCGCGAAAGAACGGATCACGCGGGGAAGGAGAGGGGGCAAGATCAGGGGCAGGGACCAGGCCGGTTTGCCGGGTATATCCCCTGCGGCGTCCTCGTTCCGGCAGCGGGTGTCGGGACGACGAACGGCGTCGGGCGTTCCCTTCGCACCCTCAGGCCGCCCCCCTTATGCCGCCACCTTGGCCGTGAACTCCCCTGCGCTCGCCTTCAGGTCGCCGAGCCGGCCGTCCAGCCGCCCGAAGCCCGCGCCCACGCGGTCGATCTCGGATGCCACCCCCTCCGTGTCCTCGCGGATCGCCGCGATCGTGTCGCTCATCGAGTCGGCGGCCAGCGCGGTCTCGTCGACGGCGGCGGTGATGGCGGTGACGGTCTGCGCCTGCGCCTCCATCGCGTAGCGGATGCGCTCGGCCGACTCCTGCACCTCGGCCACCGTGGACTTGATGCTGGCGTTGGTCTCCACCGTCGAGCGGGTGGCCGACTGGATGGCGGCGATCTTGGCGGCGATGTCGTCGGTGGCGCGCGCGGTCTGCGAGGCGAGGCTCTTCACCTCCTGCGCCACCACCGCGAAGCCGCGACCCGCATCTCCGGCACGCGCCGCCTCGATCGTGGCGTTCAGCGCCAGCAGGTTGGTCTGTCCCGCGATGTCGCGGATCAGGCCCAGGATCGATTCGATCGACTTGGCATGGTCGCTCAACGCCTCGCTCATCCCCACCGCGCGTCCGGCCTGCGCCGAGGCGCGCGTGGCGATCTCGGCCGCCGCCTCCACCTCGCCGCGCGCGTCCTCGATCGCGCGGATCAGCCCCGCGGCGGTGGACGCAGCCTCGCGCATCGCGACC
>NZ_CAHJWW010000244.1 GCF_903643035.1 Sphingomonas bacterium
GCGGCGCGGTCGGGAGCGGGCCGGCCTGAGCGAGCGCGGGCGCGGTGGCGAGCAGGGCGGCGAGCAGGATCGCCATGGTCGCGACAGGCGCTGTGCCGGGCATCCCGATCCTCTGGCGCGTTGAATGGATAGTTAGCCAAGGCTAAGACATTATGCTTAGTCATGCAAGTTTCGCGACGATGTCGCGCCGTCGCGCGAATCGTGGCAGGATGCGCCAGTCATGACCGACCCCTCCTTCTCGGACCGCCGCGCGGTGGCCTTTCGGGCGACCCGCGAAGCGCACGCGACCGAGATGGCGGAGGACTATGTCGAGCTGATCGGCGACCTGATCGCCGATCATGGCGAGGCGCGGCTGACGGACGTCGCCGGCCACATGGGCGTCACCCAGCCGACCGCCGCCAAGGTCATCGCGCGGCTGAAGACCCTGGGGCTGGTCGACGGCCGCCGCTACCGCTCGCTGTTCCTGACCGAGAAGGGCAAGGCGATCGCCGACCGCTCGCGCGCGCGGCACAAGATCGTGGTCGACTTCCTCCGCTCGCTGGGCGTCAGCCGCGACACCGCGGAGATCGATGCCGAGGGGATCGAACACCATGTCAGCGACGAGACGCTGGCGGTGCTGAAGGGCGCGCTGGCAAGCAACCGGGGCTGATCGTCACCCGCGACCGGGCGTCGGGCGAGCGGCGCCACCCGCCGCCGCCGACCGGTAATGCCGACCCGTCAGGCGTCGCGTGTCAGACGACGAGCACGATCTTCCCGCCCCCGCCCTTCTCCAGCAGCTCGTGCGCGGCGCCCGCGTCGCGCAGCGGCAGGCGCCGGCTGATCGGCAGGACGAACCGGCCGTCGCGCATGTCGTCGGCGAACGCGCGGAGCGTGGCGGCGTCGGGCCGCGCGAACACGCGGCCAATCTCCACCCCCGTTCCCGTCGCCGCGTCGTCCGGAAGCACCGAGGCATAGGCGAACCGGCCGCCGGGTTTGACCTTGCCTAGGAGCATCGCCGCGGTCGCGCCGCCCACCGTGTCGGCCACGCCATCCACGGCCTCCAGCCCAGCCATGGCGTCATCGTCGTCGAGCGCCACGGCGGCATGGACGCCAAGGCTCGCCGCCTCCGCCAGCTGGCGTGCCCGGACGCCCGCGATCACGGTCGCGCCGAGCTTCCTCGCCGCGTGCACCGCCGAACGACCCACGCTGCCAAGCGCGCCGCTGACGAGTATTGTCTGGCCTGTGACCGTCTGGCCTGTGACCGTCTGGCCCGCCGCCGCCCGCATCGCGAGCCGCACGAGCTGGTCCCCCGTCAACGCCGCGAGCGGGATGGCCGCGGCGTCGATCGGGTCGACCCCGTCGGGAAGGTGGCTCACCAGCGCGGCCGGCACCGCCACGACCTCCGCATAGGCCGCATCGGCCATCGCGATCACCCGGTCGCCGGGCCTGAAGGTCCGGACGTCGCTTCCGACCGCGACCACGGTGCCGCTCACGTCCTTGCCCAGGATCGCCGGCAGGTGCAGCGGGAAGTCCTTCTGCCGGGCGCCGGAGCGGACCTTCCAGTCGATCGGGTTCACGCTCGTCGCGACCGATCGGATCAGCACGACGTCAGGACCGATCTCGGGTTCGGGCACGTCGTCCTCGAACGTCAGGGTCTCCGGGCCACCATATCCATGGATCCGAACCGCTTTCATACGCGCTCCTCCGGTCGTTGATGCAGGACGGGAACATGGATCCGCATCGCGGCGCTTGCCATGGCCGGTCGATCGGCGCGTGGCTTCGCATCGCGGGGCGCCCCGCCCACCACGGCGCCCGCCATCTCAGGCCTTCGCGCCGCCGGACAGGCCGAACGTCATCCTGGCGGCGGCGTGGCGCGACATCAGCCGGGTGCCGAAGGCCGCGACCCGGTTGATCCGGCCCGCGACGACGCTCGACCTGCCCCGGAACAGCGCGTCGAGCCCGATCCTCGCCACCTCGGCGGGCTCCAGCTTGCTCGACTCGAACGCCTTGGGCGTCTCGAAGTCGGCGACCGCGTTGAAGCCGGTGTCCATCAGCCCGGGGGACAGCACCGTCACCGTGACCTTCGGCCCCAGCTCGACGTTCAGCGCCTCGCCCAACGACAGGACATAGGCCTTGGACGCGCCATAGGCGGCCAGCAGCGGGTCGGGCTGGAACGCGGCGAGGCTGGCGGTCAGCAGGATGCGCCCGCGTCCCTGCGCCGCCATGCGCCGCCCGAAGATTTGGGCAAGCTCGGTCAGGCTGACGATGTTGAGCTGCAGCATCGCGGCGAGGCGGACGGGGTCGTGGTCGATGAAGCGGCCGCTGAGGCCGAAGCCGGCATTGTTGACGAGGATGTCGGGGACGATGCCGCGCGCATCGAGCCGCTCCGCAAGGACCCCCGCGCTTCCCGGGGCCGACAGGTCGAGTGGTTCGACCACCGCCTCGATGCCGTGGTCGCGACCAAGCTCGCCCGCCAGCCGCTCCATCGGCGCGGCCGTCCGGGCGGTGAGGACGAGGTTGCTGCCCCGCGCGGCGAGCGACCTGGCGAGCTCGATCCCGAGCCCGCTCGATGCGCCGGTGATCAGCGCCCATGAAGTGGATTTCGACATAACGATCCTTTGCGTCGTCTTCGCCTCACATAGGTTATGACCGGTCGTTTACATCAGGCCGGCGGGTGTCGGCGTTCCACGAGCATTGCGACTGCCCAGATGGCGAGGCCGCCGAGCGCGAGGCCGGAGCCGACCCATCCGGTCGAGGGGAGGCCGAGCCCGGCGGTGATGGCGAGGCCGCCGAGCCAGGGGCCGAGCGCGTTGGCGGTATTGAACGCGGAGTGGTTGAGCGCGGCCGCGAGCGCCTGCGCGTCGCCCGCGACATCCATCAGCCGCGTCTGGAGCACGGAACCGAGCGCGCCGCCGACGCCGATCGCCGCCACCGCGAGCGTGATCGACCACAGGTGCGAGGTCGCGAACGGATAGATCGCGAGGGCGAGCGCGCTGAACGCGAGCAGTCCGCCCGCCACCGGCATCAGCGCGCGGTCCGCGAACCGCGGCACGACGAAGTTGCCCGCCGTCATGCCGACCCCGAACACCGCGAGCACGAGGGGGACGGCACCGGCCGGCGCGTGCGTCACCGCGCCGAGCGTCGAGGCGAGATAGGTATAGACGCAGAACATGCCGCCGAACCCGACCGCGCCGATGCCCAGCGTCAGCCACACCTGGCCACGCCCGAGCGCGCGGAGCTCGCGCAGCGGCGAGGCGTCCTCGTGCGGCCGGTCGGCGGCGACGACCGCGAGCACCAGAGCCACCGTCAGCGCCGCGAGCGCCGCCACCACGCCGAACCCCCAGCGCCAGCCGAGCCACTGGCCGAGCAGGTTGGCGAGCGGCACGCCCACGACCGTGGCGACGGTCAGCCCGGTCATCACCCGCCCGATCGCCACCGTCCTCCGCTCGGGGCGCACCAGTCCCGCCGCGACCAGCGCGGCGACCCCGAAATACGCGCCGTGCGGCAGCCCGGTCGCAAAGCGCAGCGCGAGCAGCGCGCCGAACGTCGGCGCGAACGCGCTCGCCAGGTTGCCGATCGCGAACCAGCCCATCAGCAGCACCAGCAGGGTACGCCGGCTCAGCCGCGCGCCGGCCACCGCGAACAGCGGCGCGCCGACCACCACGCCCAGCGCATAGGCGCTGATGACATGGCCGCCGGTCGGCGCGTCGACGCCCATGCCGCGGCTGAACGCGGGCAGCAGGCTCATCGTCGCGAACTCGGTGGTGCCGATCGCGAACCCGCCCAGCGCCAGCACGGCGTGGACGATGCCGGGCGACCGGACACGCCGCTCGGTCGCGACGATGGAAGCGGCGCTGGCCATGGCTCAGTATGCGACCGAGATGCGCTGGCGCGGATGCGCGGCGCTCGCCACCTCGTCGAGCAGCGCGACCGCATAGTCGGGGATCGAGATGCGGCTCTGGCCGTCGGGACCCGTCATCAGCTGGTCGCCGCCGACGCGGTAGGTGCCGGTGCGCTCGCCGGGCGCGAGCATCGCCGCCGGGCAGACGAACGTCCAGTCGAGGTCGCTCTCGCCGCGCAGCCGGTCGAGGAAGGCGGCGGTCCTGAGCGAGCCTTCCTTCCACTCGGGCGGGAAGCCCGGCTGGTCGACCAGCCGCTGGCCGGGCGCGAC
>NZ_CAHJWW010000245.1 GCF_903643035.1 Sphingomonas bacterium
GGCCAGCGTCCGCGCGCGCTCCGCGCCATGCGCCAGCACCGCCGCCACCGCCTCCCGGTCCGCCATCCGCCGCGCCAGCTCGTCGCGGATCGGGGCCAGCACCGCGATGGCCAGGTCGGCGAGCGCGGGCTTGAAGGTGCCGAACCCCTGTCCCGCGAACTCCGCCAGCACCGCCGCCGGCGTCGTGTCCGCCAGCGCGGCATAGATCGTCACGAGGTTGCGCGCCTCCGCCCGGTCCGCCAGCTCGCCGGGCGTCCCGGGCAGCGGCGGCGCATCGGTGCGCGCCTTTCGGAACTTCTGCGCGATCAGGTCGTCCGCATCGATCAGGTTTATGCGCGAGGCGTCGGAAGGGTCGGACTTGCTCATCTTGGCCGCGCCGTCGCGCAGCGACATGATCCGCGGCGCCGCCCGGGAAACGAACGGCTCGGGAAGCGGGAACAGCTCCACGCCATAGTCGGCGTTGAACTTGGCGGCGATGTCGCGCGCGAGTTCCAGATGCTGCTTCTGGTCGTCGCCGACGGGAACGTGGCTCGCCTTGTAGAGCAGGACGTCGGCGGCCTGGAGCACGGGATAGGTGAACAGGCCCGTGCTCTGGCTGTCGCCCTGCCGCCCCGCCTTGTCCTTCCACTGCGTCATGCGCGACAGCCAGCCCATCCGCGCGGTGCCGCCCAGGATCCACTGCAGCTCGCTGTGCGCGGGCACGCGCGCCTGGTTGAACAGGATCGACCGGTCGGGATCGATCCCGCAGGCGAGCAGCGTCGCGGCCATGCCCAGCGTGTTGGCGGCAAGGTCCGCGGGCACGATCGGCTGGCTTAGCGCGTGGAGGTCGGCGAGGAAGAACAGGCATTGGTCGCCGGCTCGCATCGCGTCCTGCATCGCCACCCACTGCCGGATCGCGCCGAGATAGTTGCCGAGGTGGAGGTTGCCGGTGGGCTGGATGCCGGAGACGACTCGCATTCTCGATCCTCGATGTCAGGGCCGCGCCGGCCGGCGGACCAGCGCCCGGAGATCGCGGAGGCGGAACGCGCCGAACGCGAACGCCGCGCCGGCATAGACGGCCGCGCCCAGGCCGACCAGCAGGACGAGCGCGCCCCACCGCTCCAGCGCGCCGATCGCGTGCATGTGCGCCGCGAACCGGTCCGACAGGAACCATAGCACCGCGCCCATCAGCACCGCCGCCGCCGCCAGCCGCACCGTCCGCCGCCGCAGCCGGGCGTCCGCCGTGAAATGCCCGCGCCGGACGAGCGTGCGGTACAGCAGCGCCGCGTTGACCGTGGAGGCAAGGGCGGTCGCCAGCGGCGGGCCGACATGCCGCAACGGCACGATGAAGGCGAGGTTCAGCACCAGGTTCACCGCCATCGATACCGTCGCATAGCGTACCGGCGTGCGCGTGTCGGCGCGCGCGTAATACCCCGGCGTCAGCACCTTCACGAGGATGTAGGAGGGCAGGCCGACCGAATAGCCCGCCAGCGCCTGAGCGGTGAAGGCCGCCGCGGCCGGATCGAACTTGCCGTGCTGGAACAGCGCGGCGGTGATCGGCACCCCCGCCGCCACCAGCGCGGCGGTGGCGGGCAGGGTCAGCAGCAGCGCCAGCTCCATGCCGCGGTTCTGCGTCGCCATCGCTTCGGCGTGCGCGCCTCGGCCGAGCTGCGCCGAGACCGTGGGAAGGAGGACTGTGCCAAGGCCGATGCCGATCAGCCCGAGCGGCAGCTGGTTCAGCCGGTCGGCGAGATAGATGTACGTCACCGATCCGTGCGGCAGCAGGCTGGCGGCGAGCGCGGTGGAGACGACGAGGTTGATCTGCACCGCGCCCGCGCCCGCCGCCGCCGGCCATACCAGCGCGAGCAGGCGGCGGACGTCGGGGTTCAGCCGGGGACGCTTCAGGCGAAGGCGGACGCCGTTCGCGCGGCAGTTGCGCGCCAGCCAGGCGAGCTGGAGCGCGCCCGACACCGTCACCGCGATCGCCTGGTTGCGCGCGGTCGCGAACGGGTTGCGGGAATGGAACGACAGCAGCGCGACGATCAGCGTCAGGTTCAGCAGGATGGGCGCGGCGGCGGCGACCCAGAACCGGTGCATCGAATTGAGGATGCCGCCCAGCAGCGAGACGATGCTGATGAGCATCAGATACGGGAAGGTATAGCGCGACAGCTCGACCGCGAAGGCGAACCGGTCGTGGTCGACGCCGTTGAAGCCGCCGGTCAGCAGCCATGTGACCGGCCAGGCGAACGCCTCCATCGCCAGCGTCATCGCGACCAGCACCGGCAGCAGGACGGACAGCGCGTCGTCGGCGAACGCGATGCCGTCCACGAGCCCGCGTCCGTCCGGGTCCGCGATCTTGCGGTTGAACATCGGGATGAACGCCGCGGAGAACGCGCCTTCCGCGAACAGCGCGCGGAACATGTTGGGCAGGCGGAAGGCGACGAGGAACGCGTCGGACGCGAAGCTCGCGCCGATGAAGCGGGCGAACAGCGCATCGCGCACCAGCCCAAGCACCCGGCTGGCGAGCGTCAGCCCGCCGACCGAGCCCAGCGCCCTTGTCAGGTTCATCCCCTTCGGACCCGCCGAACGCGCAGGATCTGGTCGGGCCGGCTCGGGTCGGGCGGGTTCAGGCGTGGCCCGAATCGGTCACGTTGGCCTGCGTGGCCTGGCTCTGCTGCATGAACAGCTGGTTGAAGTCGATCGGCTCCAGGAGCAGCGGCGGGAACCCCCCGTCGCGGATCGTGTCGGCCACGACGCGCCGCATGAACGGGAAGATCAGCCGGGGACCCTCCGTGAGCAGATAGGGCTGTATCTGTTCGGCCGGCACGTTGCGGAACCCGAACAGCCCGGCATAGGTGAGGTCGACGATGAAGGCGACGGTTCCCGCGATCTCGGCCCGCACCTCCACCTTCAGCGATACCTCGTGGACCTCGTCGGCGACCTGGAGCGTGCCGATGTTGAACTGGACGTCGATCTGCGGCGGCTGTTGGTTCTGGTAGATGCCGGGCGCGTTCGGGTTCTCGAACGACAGGTCCTTCACATATTGCGAGATCAGGCCGACGGCCGGCGCACTGTCCTCGCCGTTGCCGGTCCCGGAAAAGTCGATCGCGGGGGAGAGAGCCTCGTCAGCCATCGGCGGGGTCCTTGCGAGGATTAGGGTCAGGCGGTGGATCCGGCGCAGCGACGCCGGCCGGGCGAGCAGCGCGCCTAGCAGGGGCGCGGACCGCTTTCAATCGCGCGCCGCCGATGGCTGGCCGCCGATCGCCGGCCGTCGATCACTGGCGGCAGGCGCGTCCCCGCCGGGAAACCGGAAACATAGGGTGGCGGCGGAAGCAGGGGACGTTTGAACTGCGGGTGCGTTATGCCTATGTTCCGGTACCGATCCCGCGGAGGTCAAGTGTTTCCTTTTGTCTTGCTGCTGATGCTGGCCGCCTTTGCGGCGCTGCGTCTATATTCCGTGCTCGGCAAGCGGACCGGGCATGAACAGCAGTCGCTGCCCAAGGCGGCGGAGAAGTCGGTCGTCCCGCCGCTGACGCCGCGCCTAGCCGATCCGGCGCCCGAGGCGCGCGAGGGCGCCGGTCGCCCGATCGAACAGCCGGCGGAGGCGGGGATGCGGGCGATCGTGGCGGCGGACCTGGCGTTCGACGTGGGACAGTTCATCGCCGGCGCGCAGTCGGCCTATCGAATGGTGCTGGACGCGTTCTGGAAGGGCGATGCCGAACAGCTGGCCTGGCTGGTCGAGCCCGATGTGAAGGCGGCGTTCGCCCAGGCGATCGCGGCGCGGGACACGGCGGGGCACCGGCTCGACAACCGGCTGGTCTCGATCGAGCGGGCGACGATCGTCGATGCCGCGCTTGCCGGGCGGGACGCGCGGATCACCGTGCGGTTCGATGCCGACATCGCCGCCGTGACGCGGGACGCGGAGGGTCAGGTGATCGCCGGTTCCATCACCGACGCCGTTCAGACGCACGACCTGTGGACGTTCGCGCGAACCCTGAAGAGCAACGATCCGAATTGGAAACTCGCCGACACCGACGAAGCGTGACGGGCGTCGCGAAGGTCGGGATGGCGGCGCGCGGGTGGCTGGCGCCGGTCGTCGCCCTGTTGCTGGCGGGGTGTGGCGGCCGCGTGATCCCGCCGGGCGAGGAGCGCGCGCCCGATCGCG
>NZ_CAHJWW010000246.1 GCF_903643035.1 Sphingomonas bacterium
GACCTCGCCGCCGCGCTGGCGACCATCGCCGTGCGCCTCGCCGGCGACGCGGAGGCGCCGACCGGCACCTGTCATTTCAGCAACGCCGGGCCGACGACCTGGGCCGGCTTCGCCCGCGAGATCTTCGCCCAGGCCAGCGCGAGAGGCGGGCCGAGCGCGACGGTCGAGGGCATCCCGACCAGCGCCTATCCGACGCCGGCGCGCCGCCCGGCCAACTCGCTGCTCAGCCATGCCGCGATCGGACGCGCCTATGGCGTCAGGCCGCGCGCGTGGCAGGCGGCGCTGGGCGACATCCTTGACGAGCTTGTGGGCCATGCCCCCCGGGAGACCGCGACGTGAAGGGCATCATCCTGGCCGGCGGCTCGGGCACCCGGCTTCATCCAGCGACGCTGGCGGTCAACAAGCAGCTGCTGCCGATCTACGACAAGCCGATGATCTATTACCCGCTGTCGGTGCTGATGCTCGCCGGCATCCGCGACGTGCTCATCATCTCCTCGCCCGATTTCATCGACAACTACCGGCGCCTGTTCGGCGACGGCTCGGCGCTGGGCCTCGCAATATCCTATGCCGAGCAGCCGAGCCCCGACGGCCTCGCGCAGGCGTTCGTCATCGGCGCGGACTTCATCGGCGCGGACAAGGTGGCGCTGGTCCTGGGAGACAACATCTTCTTCGGCGCCCACCTGACCGACCTGCTCGCCAGCGCGGTGGCGCGCGACGGTTGCGCGACGGTCTTCTCCTATCGCGTCGAGGACCCCGAACGCTATGGCGTGGTGGAGTTCGGCGAGGGCGGCCGTGCCATATCGCTGGAGGAAAAGCCCGTCCGGCCCAGGTCCAACCACGCGGTGACCGGCCTGTATTTCTACGACAATCGCGTCGTCGGCTATGCCCGTGACCTGAAGCCCTCGCCGCGCGGCGAGTTCGAGATCACCGACCTCAACCGCCTCTACATGGAAGCCGGCGACCTCTACGTCGAGCAGATGGGCCGCGGCTATGCCTGGCTCGACACGGGCACGCACGACAGCCTGCTGGAGGCAGGCGAGTTCGTCCGCACGTTGCAGCATCGCCAGGGCGTCCAGGTCGCGTGCCTGGAGGAGATCGCCTATGAACAAGGCTTCATCACCGCCGACCAGGCGCGCGCCGCCGGCGAGCGGTTCAAGAAGACCGCCTATGGACGCGCGATCCTCAACGCCGTGAACGGGTGAGGTCAGCAGGCCTTTCACTTTAGCGAGTGCCCGCCGGCGCCGCCTTCACCACCGCGTCGATCGCGACCAGCCGCTCCAGCAGGGCGGGCAGTTCGTCCAGCGGCCAGCTGTTCGCGCCGTCGGACAATGCGCGGTCGGGATCGGGGTGCGTCTCGACGAAGACGCCCGCCACGCCAGCCGCGACCGCGGCGCGCGCGAGCACGGGGACGAAGCGCCGCTCCCCACCCGAACGGTCCCCGCCCGCGCCGGGAAGCTGTACCGAGTGGGTCGCGTCGAACACCACCGGGCAGCCGGTCCCGGCCATGATCGGCAGCGAGCGCATGTCGGAGACGAGATTGTTGTACCCGAACGAGGCCCCGCGCTCGCATAGCAGGAAGTTGTCCGGTTCGTGCCCCGCCGCGCTCGCCGCCGCGCGCGCCTTGTCGACGACGTTCACCATGTCGTCGGGCGCCATGAACTGCGCCTTCTTGATGTTCACCGGCTTGCCGCACGCCGCCACCGCCGCGATGAAGTCGGTCTGCCGCGCCAGGAAGGCCGGCGTCTGGAGCACGTCGACGACCTGCGCCACCGCGCCCACCTGATGCGCCTCGTGCACGTCGGTCAGTACCGGCAGGCCGGTCTCGGCGCGAACCTTCTCCAGGATGCGCAGCCCCTCGTCCAGCCCCGGTCCGCGGAACGAGCGGCCCGAGCTGCGATTGGCCTTGTCGAACGAGCTCTTGTAGATCAGCAGCACGCCCAGCCGCCCGGCCATCCTTCCCAGCGCCTCGGCGGTGGCGAGCGCCAGCTCCTCGCTCTCGATCGCGCACGGGCCGGCGATCACGAACAGCGGCTGCTCCGCTCCGACTTGATGCTGGCACAGGCGCATGACGGGTCCCTCCCGGACGTTGGCGAACCGATATCGCCTATCGTCGGCCGGGAAAGTGGAAAAGGGCGCCCCGAACGTTTATGCCGCCCGCTCCCTTGGCGATCAGGCAGCAGACCTCGTGCACCACGACCGGCCGGATGCGTACCAGATTTCGGAGGCGGAGGCGGTTGTCTCGGCCCGGACCACGATCCGCATCGAGCGCGATGCGCTGGCCGCGCTGGAGGCCGCGCTGGACGCGCCGGCGCTTCGCGACGGGTTCGCGCGCGCCTTCGACGCCGTCCTGGCGACGCGCGGGCGTACCATCGTGACGGGCATGGGCAAGAGCGGGCTGGTGGCGCGCAAGATCGCCGCCACGTTGATGTCCACCGGCACTCCCGCCGCCTTTCTCCACCCCGGCGAGGCGAGCCACGGCGATCTTGGCATGATAACGCGCGACGACGTGGTGCTGGCGCTGAGCTGGTCCGGCGAGACGCCGGAACTGGCCGAGATCGTCCACCATGTCCGGCGGCTTGGCGTGACGCTGATCGTGATGACGTCGCGCGTCGACAGCGCGGCCGGGCAGGCGGCGGACATCTGCCTGCCGCTGCCTGCGGTGCGCGAGGCGTGTCCGCACCAGCTCGCGCCCACCGCCTCCACGACCGTCCAGGCCGCGCTGGGCGATGCGCTGGCGATGGCGCTGATCCACCGGCGGGAGTTCAGCCTGGGCGATTTCCACCAGCTCCACCCCGGCGGCCGGCTGGGCGCGCGGCTGGCCACGGTCGCGCAGGTCATGGGCAGGGGAGAGGCGACGCCGGTGATCGCCGCCCATGCGACCCTGATCGAGGCGACGGTGGAGATGAGCCGGAAACGCTATGGCTGCACCGCCGTCGTCGATGAGGCGGGACGGCTGGTGGGGGTCTTCACCGACGGCGACCTGCGCCGCAGCTTCGCCACGCGCCGCATGGATGTCGCCGTGGGCGAGCACATGACGCTCACGCCGCTGTCCGTCCCTCCGCACACGCTGGCGTCCGACGCGCTGCGGATCATGAACGACCATGCGGTGACGACGCTGTTCGTCTGCGAGGACGCGGTGCTGCTGGGCGTCGTCCATCTTCACGACGTGCTGCGTGCCGGCGCCGGCTGATCCTTCGCCCGGCGTGCCGGACCTGATCGTCGTCCCCGCGCGGTTCGGCTCGACGCGCCTGCCGGGCAAGCCGCTGGTGGAGATCGCCGGGCGGACGCTGCTGGCGCGGGTCGTGGACGTCGGCAGGCGCGCGGCCGCGCTGGCGGGTCATGCCGAGCTGGTCGTGGCGACCGACGACGACCGGATCGCGGCGCACGCGCGCGATCTGGGGTGCGAGGCGGTGATGACGGCGCCGGCGATCGCGTCCGGCTCGGGCCGGGCCTATGCCGCGGCGCTGACGCGCGCGGCATCGCCCGGCATCGTCGTCAATCTCCAGGGCGATGCGCCGTTCGTGTCCGCTGCGGTCGTCGCCCGGTTGATCGATGCGCTGCGCCGGTCCGCGTTCGAGGTGGCGACGCCGGTCGTGCGGCTCGGCTGGGACGCCCTCGACGCGTTGCGCGCGCACAAGGCGGTCGTGCCGTTCAGCGGCACCAGCTGCGCGCGCCTGGCGGATGGGCGGGCGGCTTGGTTCTCCAAGGCCATCATCCCGGCGATCCGCGACGAGGCCGCGTCGCGCGTGCGCGAGTCGCTGTCGCCGGTGTACCGGCATTGCGGCGTCTATGCGTACCGACTGGACGCGCTGGCCCGGTTCGAGGCGCTGCCACCTGGCGCATACGAGCGGCTGGAGGGGCTGGAGCAGCTTCGCTTCCTCGAGAACGGGATGGACGTGCTGACGGTGGCGGTCGATGCGACGCGGCACGACATGTCGGGGATCGACACGCCCGCCGACGTCGCGCTGGCCGAGCGGCTGATCGCGCTCGCCGGTGATCCGTACGGCGCATGACCCTGTCGCTCACGATCGTGCGCCACGGCGACACGTTCGCGCCGGGCGAGGCGCCGCGGCGGATCGGCGCGCGCACCGACCTGCCGCTGGTCCCTTCGGGCGAGGCGCAGG
>NZ_CAHJWW010000247.1 GCF_903643035.1 Sphingomonas bacterium
CGAGCGGCAGCCCGTCGATCGCCGCCGGGTCGCTGACCGGCGCATCCCCGAGCCGGCGCGAGGGGTCGAGCGCGTCGCGCGCCGGCAGTTCGCCCGCCATCACCGCGCGCTGGGTGAGCAGCCAGGCGATCACGTACATCAGCCGCGTCGTCACCTTCAGCGACTCGCACGAAAAGGTGACGCGCGACAGCGGCGACAGGACGTCGCGCTCGACCCGGCCGCCATCGTCGAAGTAACTGCGCGCCTCGTCGGCCAACAGCATCGATTCGGTATAGAGCCGGTCGATCAGCCGCTGTCGCAGTCGTGTTCCGGCCCCCCTCGTCATGGCCGGGGGTTGCCACGAAGCCGTGGCCGTCCGCCAGCCGCGTGGAACGCGGCGCCGGTCCGACCGTCCCGATCCGGTGCGATGCGAGGCGCAAGGTCGGCCATCGCGTCAGGCGATGATGTCGGGGATCAGCTCGTCGCCGAGCATCATGATCTCGTCGCGGAGCCTGAGCTTGCGCTTCTTCAACCGGGCGATCTGCATCTGGTCGAGAGAGCCCGTCGTGCCGAGCGCGGCGATGGCGGCGTCGAGGTCCCGGTGCTCGACGCGGAGCGCCTCGATCCGGCGGGCAATCTGGTCGTCGTCCATGGCGTGCTCCCCGACCAAGGGGTTTAGCGCATCGCCGCAGCGGCGCGAGCACCAAAACGGGTCGACCCGCAAAACCGTAAACTCGCCGCACGCAAGGAAACGTCATGCGACGTTCGGACGGCTCGATGGTTTAGCTGTCGATCCCGACGGATCGGTCTTCCAGGAGATTGCGATGCACATGGCGCACCACTCGGCCCTTCAGGCGAAGCACGCCGGGCTCGATCGGCGTATCGCGGAGGAGGAACAGCGCCCGCTGCCCGATCAGACCGTGCTCCACGATCTCAAGAAGAAGAAACTGCGCCTGAAGGAAGCGATAAACGCGACCTGATCCCGCCGGGTCGACGTCCCGGAGCCGACGTCCCGGACGCTATCGGCGCCGTGGACGGGGCGTCGGCGGAACGGGGACGGGCGCGGTGAGGATCCCGGCCGTCGCGGCTCCGGCCACGGGCTTGCGCGCCTTGCGGGGATCGATCGGCGCGTCGAACGCGATGCCGGTGCGCCCTTCCGCGAACCAGGCGACCTTGCCCGGTACCCAGCCGATCCCGCGCACCTCGACCTCCAGCTGCGTGTCGCGGGGCAGTGGTACGGCGAAGTCGGCCATCAGACCGCCGGGCGACAGATTGCGGATCCGAACGGAGAACGTCTCGCCGATGGAGGGCGTGCGAAGCCGCGCCATCAGGAACAGGCTGTCGCGCGCGCGCGGCTCCTGGCCGTCGGTGTCGGGGTCGCCGGGGGTGAAGGGATAGGGCAACGAGCGATCCATCGGCAGGTCCATCATCTTGGGCGCATCCGCGCGATACGACGCCAGCCCTCACCAAGCGATTAAGCGTTTACATGCCGGGCGACGTGCCGGGCGACGTGTCGGGCGCCTGGGTCGACCCGCTCCCACCGACCGGGAGCAGGCCGACATGGGCGATCAGTCCTCCCGCGACACACGCTCGTGACGCTCGTGGCGTTCCTGCGCCTCGACCGTCATCGTGGCGATCGGTCGCGCCTCCAGCCGGCCGAGGCTGATGGGCTCGCCCGTGACCTCGCAATAGCCGTACTCCCCGTCGTCGATACGCCGGACGGCCGCCTCGATCTTGCTGATGAGCTTGCGCTGGCGGTCGCGGGTGCGCAGCTCGATCGACCGGTCGGTCTCGCTGGACGCCCGATCGTTGGGATCCGCCTCGCGCAGGGAATCGATCTGGAGCAGGGAGAGCGTGCCGCGGGACTCGCGCAGGATCGCCTCCTTCCATTCGAGCAGCTTGCGGCGGAAATACTCCTGCTGGCGCAGCGACATGAACGGTTCGTCGGCGGATGGCCGATAGTCCCCATCGGGAGCCGTCAGGACGGCACCGAAATCCTGGAAGTCAGTAACCCGACTCGCGATCGACGCCATGCAAACCTCCCCGTCACCCGCAACCGCCCCATCGGCCGCGCCCAACGCCAGCGCGCCTATACGGGGAGAGATGCCCCTCGACAAGCGAGCCGGCGAGCGGACCGGTGAGGGATGCAGCTACCCTGCGCGAGCCCCGCTTCCCAGGCAGCGCCGTGCCGGTGCGGCGAGCGCGATCCGATATCGTCCCACGCTGACACGTTAAGCGGGATGGGGGAGTTCGCGATCGGCGGCGACGCCCGGCGCAGGCCGTTATCATGGTTAACGCCATTGCGCTTAAGCCTTTGTTTTGCACTTTGGCAGATGAGCGGCGGATGATCGCTTCAGTCGGCCTGCGGTGGACCGCCTGCCGGTAACGGGAAAGATACGACGATGTCCGTTCGGATGGCACTGGCGAAACTCTGCGCGTGCGCCTGTGGCGGCGCGGTGATCGGCGGGGGAGCGGTGCACGTCGCCGAGCATCCGCGCGCGATCCGCCTGCATCGCGTCGCGCGGCATGTCGTGCGCCAGACCGTCGCCGGCAATCGCGTGCGCCGCGTCGTCACCACGACCCGCGCCTCCTGCCCGGCCACGGTCGTGACCGTCGCCAACCAGGGCGCACCCGTTCCCGTGCCGCCGGCACCCTATGCGCTAGGCTCCAGCGGCCAGATCGGTCCGGCGCTGATCGGCGGCACCGGCGGGTTCCTGGGCGGCTTTGGCGGTTTCGGCGGCGGCGGGTTCTTTGGCGGCACGTCGGGCGGCGGAGGCGGCATCGTCCTGTCCTCCACATCCAGCTCCAGCTCGTCCGGCAACGTCGCCGTCTCGTCGTCCGGCAACGTGTCCAGCTCCTCGTCCACCGGCGGCGCGAACGTCGGCGTGGCGGTCGATAATTCCAGCAACAACAGCAGCACGAACAACGACAGCAGCAACAATTCGAGCAGCAACAACGCCAGTTCGACCTCGAACGCCGATGCCAATGCGACGAACAACAACAGCAACTCGAACGTCAGCAACAACACGAACAACAACAGTAGCACGAACAACAACAATAACAGCAACACGAACAACAACAGCAATACCAATACCAATACCAACACCCAGAACCAGAACCAGGATCAGAACCAGTACGGATCGAGCAGCGCGGGTTGGTACCAGCCTCCGGCGCCGCCACCCGTGCCGCCGGTTCCCCCCGGCACGCCGCCGGGGTCGCCCGCGCCCGTTCCCGCGCCGCCCATGATCCTGCTGTTCGGCGCCGCCGCCGCCGCGCTCGTCGCCCGGCAGCGGTTCGCCCGGAAGAGGGCGCCGGCCTGATCCGCGGCGGGTGGCGGGCAGGAGGCTTCCGGTCGCCCGCCAGCCTCCTGCCCCAGCCTTCTGCGCCAGCCTCCTGCCGGGGATGGCGGGGACGATCAGGCGGCGGCCAGCGCCCGCTCGATATCGACGATCGAGTGGCCGGTGAGGTCCTTGGCCAGTTCGCCGATCAATCGCCTGCTGACCTCGACATGGTAATGCTTGCGCAGCTCGCCCAGCGTGCGCGGCGGCGCGACGACGATCAGCTCCTCGAAGTCATGCGCCAGCACACGGCGCTTCAGCATCTCGGCGGCCTGCGCGGCGAACCGGTCCTCCTCCAGCTGGTGGAAGTCGGTGGCGGAAACCGAGCTGCCCGTGCCCGCCGATCCGCCGCCTCCGCCCCCGCCCGGTGAGGCGCGTCCGGCGGCATCGCTCGCCTGGTCGCCGTCCTTGGGGTTGGGATGCTCCTGCGCGGTCTCGACTTGCAGGTCGGGATGCGCCGCATCGCCCTGGTTGCGCAGGAACAGCAGCTTGCGCCCGTCCGCCACCAGCACGACCGCCTTGTACGCCACCTGCATCGATCCGTTCCTTCCGCGATTGGGGAGTGACGGTGAACGCCGCGCCGGGCGGGGAAGTTGCCGCAGGCGGTCGGACGCCCCCGGCTTGCCACCCGGCGGAGCCCCGGCCATAGCCCGGCCGCCATGCACGACATCCGCCTGATCCGCGACGACCCCGCCGGCTTCGACGCCGGCCTCGCCCGGCGCGGGATGGCCCCGGTCGCCGACCGGCTGGTCGCGCTGGACGAGG
>NZ_CAHJWW010000248.1 GCF_903643035.1 Sphingomonas bacterium
TGACCCGCAACCGCACCACCAGGCGTCTGCCCCAGCGCAGGATGCGACACCAGTAACAACATTCCAACAACGCCGACGGCGGACAGGAGCCGCGACGTCCTCACAATGCGCTCGCGTCGGTTTCGCCGGTGCGGATGCGCACGGCATGCTGGATATCCAGGACGAAGATCTTGCCATCGCCGATCGAACCGGTGTTGGCGGCGGACTGCACCGCCTCGACGACGCGGTCCACCACGGCCGTGTCGCACGCCACCTCGATCTTGATCTTGGGCACCATGTTGGTCGAATATTCGGCGCCGCGGTATATTTCGGTCTGCCCCTTCTGCCGGCCGAACCCCTTGACCTCCGTCACCGTCATCCCCGCCACGCCGATCGCGGTCAGCGCCTCGCGAACCTCGTCCAGCTTGAACGGTTTGATGACCGCCATCACCATCTTCATGCCGCGTCCCCCTTGCCGCTGCCCCCGCAAGGAACGTGCCGGACGCTTCGCCTCGGACATGTCGACCCGCCGCCGTGCGGACCGCCCTATTAGCGGGCAGAACCGACGCCGTTGCCTGAAATGCGGGCAGTCAGTCGGGCTCGACGGGCCAGTCGGGCGCGGGTGCCGCATCGAGCAGCGCGCGCGAGGCGGCCGCATCGTCCTCGTCCACCATCACGCGCACCGGGACGACGAGCCAGCTGCCGTCGCCGACCGACGACTCTCCGTCGAACGCGATCGCGGCGATGCCCTCGCTCGCCAGACGTCCGACGACGATGTGCGCGGCGATCCGATCGAAGCGGCCGAGTTCGACGAGCGTCATGCCGGCCTCCTCCCTGGGATCGTCCGGAAGCGCGCGGGACGGCGCGTTTCCGGACAGGCTTCCGGGCCGAGCGCGTGGCGATCGGGTTCGATCCGTGTCAAGGGCAGGCCATGCCGATCGTCGTCATGGGAGTCTCGGGAGCCGGCAAGACCGAGGTGGGCCGGCGGCTCGCCGCGATGCTTGGCGTGCCGTTCTGCGAAGGCGATGCGCTGCACCCGGCCGCCAACATCGCCAGGATGGCCGCTGGGATCGCGCTGACCGACGAGGACCGCGCGCCGTGGCTGGATCGCGTCGCCGCCTGGCTGGCGGACCATCCGACCGGCGTCGCGGCCTGTTCGGCCCTGCGCCGCGCCTATCGCGACCGGCTGCGCGGTTCGGCGTCCGGCCCGAAACGCGAGACCCTGTTCGTGCTGCTCGACGTGCCGGAGGCGCTGCTGCGCGCGCGGATGCTCCACCGGCCCGGTCACTTCATGCCCGCCAGCCTTCTCGACAGCCAGCTAGCGACGCTGGAACGGCCCGGCGCCGACGAATGGGCGATCGTCGTGCCGGTCGCGGGGGACGCGCAAGGTACCGCCGCCGTCGTCGCCGGGCGCGTCAGCGCGGCCGGCCCAGCTTGAACAACCTGTCCTGCGTGATCTCGAAATAGTCGGCCAGACCGCCGCCGCGGGTGATGGGTCGGGGACGGGCGGTCTGGTACACGCCGTCTTCCAGCATACCGGGATCGATGTGGATCATCACCGCCTCGCCCAATACCATGTGCTGGTTGATCTCGCGGCCGTCGGCGGCGAGCAGGCGCACGATCTGGGTGACCCGGCACTCGAACTGCACCGGGCTCCGCGCCACGCGCGCAGGCTTCACCACCTGGGAGGGCAGCCGGTCGAGGCCCGTCATCGCGAACTCGTCCACGTCGGACGCCAGTGTCGCCGAGCTGTCGCTCATGGGTTCCGCAAGGTCGCGCGTGACGAGGTTCCACACGAACTCACCGGTCGCCTCCGCGTTCGCCAGCGAGTCCTTGCCGCCCGTGGACGCGAAGCCGATGATCGGCGGCCTGTAGTTGAACAGGCTGAAGAAGCTGTACGGCGCGAGATTGGCGATGCCGCCGGACGACAGGGTGCTGATCCACCCGATCGGACGCGGCGCGACGATCGCGCTCAGCGGATCGTGCGCGAGGCGGTGTCCGTCCGCGGGGTCGTAGCTGTGCCATTCGGTCATGCAGGGTTCCTGGGTTCGAAACGCTCGCGCCTGGCGTCAACGCGCACGGCCCGGTAGCGGAAGCCTGCATGGCGCTGATAGACTTCTTCCTGCGTCGCGCGGTGAAGCGCGGTACCCTGGCCCTCATCCGCCCCGGAATCCCTCCCGCGACCTTCGGCACGCCGGACCCGGCGCTTCCCGAGGTGACGCTGCGCTTCGCGGACGGGGGGGTGCAGCGCGCGATCGCGCGGCACCCCACGCTGGCGTCCGGCGAGATGTACATGAGCGGCCGGATGACCATCGACGGGGACGACGTGCTCGGCCTCGTCCGGCTGCTGACCGCCAACAGCCCGTGGGAGCGGGGGGCCGACAATCTCGAACCGTCGCCGGCGCGGCGGATGCTGGGCGCGGTGAAGCACCGGATCGACCGGATCAACATGGAGCGCCGCTCGCACCGCAACGTCGCGCACCATTACGACCTGTCCGACCGGCTGTACGCCCTGTTCCTGGACGAGGACCGGCAGTACAGCTGCGCCTATTACCGCGATCCCGCCGACACGCTGGAAACGGCGCAGCACGCCAAGAAGGCGCATATCGCCGCCAAGCTCGCGATCGGGCCGGGGATGCGGGTGCTGGACATCGGCTGCGGCTGGGGCGGGATGGCGCTGTACCTTCACCGGGCGACCGGGGCGGAGGTGCTGGGCGTCACCCTGTCGCAGGAACAGCTGAAGGTCGCGCGCGCACGCGCGGAGGCGGCGGGCGTGGCGGACAAGGTGCGGTTCGAGCTGATCGACTATCGCCGCATCGATCGGGACCGCGACGGCCGGTTCGACCGCATCGTGTCGATCGGCATGTTCGAGCATGTCGGGCCGCCGCAGTACCGCGCGTTCTTCCGCCGCGCGCACGACCTGCTCGCCGACGATGGCGTGATGCTGCTGCACACGATCGGCCGGCTGGGCGGCCCGGGCGTGACGGACGACTTCACCGCGAAATACATCTTTCCCGGCGGCTATAATCCGGCCCTGTCGGAGATCGTGCGCGCGAGCGAGCCGACGCGCCTGTTCCTGACCGACGTCGAGGTGCTGCGGCTGCACTACAGCTACACGCTGCTGGAATGGTACGGCCGCACGGTACGGGCGAGGGACCAGATCGTCGCGCTGTACGACGAGCGTTTCTACCGGATGTGGACCTGGTACCTCGCCGGTGCGGCGATGGCGTTCGAGAACGGGTCGCTGTGCAACTATCAGCTGCAATATTCGAAAGGCCGCCGCACGCTGCCGATCGTGCGCGACTACATGGAGACGGGCGAGCGGCGGCTGGGGGCGGACATCGTCAGTGCGGCGCCACCGGCGGCCTGACCGCGGTCCGCGCCGCCTCCCGCTCGGCGGGGCTGATGACGCCGTCGTGGTTGGTGTCGTAGCGGTCGAACATCTGGCCCATCGTCGCTTCGGACTCGGCGAGCGTCACGCGGCCATCGTGGTTCGTGTCGGTGTGCTCGAACCACAACTGGGTCAGCTGGTGCGCCTGTTGCGGCGTCAGCGGGCGGGCGGCGCCCGCCATCCGCATGTGCGCGATGCGGGCGGCGACCTCCGCCTTCGTCAGGAGGCCGTCGTGGTCGAGGTCGGTCGCCGTGAACTCGGCGCGCAGCTGAGCGAGCGCGGCGGCACGGGTGCTCTGCGCGGTGGCGGGGACGGACAGGATGCTGGCGATCGCCAGGGCGGGGAGGATCAGGCGTTTCATGCCGCGCGGGCTAGCGGGGCGAGGCTAAACCGCCGCTGAACGCCCGCCGGCCGGCCGGGCGCTGGCGGTTGCGCGGCCGTATCGCGCGGCCTAAGCGCGCGCCATGTCCGACACGCGCCCGTCCGCCGCCGCTCCCACCCCCGGCATCTCCAGGCCCGGCATCTCCAGGGTCGTCCTGGCCTATTCCGGCGGGCTCGACACCAGCGTGATCCTGAAATGGCTCCAGCAGCAGTACGGCTGCGAGGTCGTGACCTTCACCGCGGACCTGGGCCAGGGCGAGGAGCTGGAGCCCGCGCGCGCCAAGGCGCAGCTGATGGGCGTCCGGCCGGAGAACATCTTCATCGA
>NZ_CAHJWW010000249.1 GCF_903643035.1 Sphingomonas bacterium
GCAGAAACGGAGGCGGCGATCGCCGGCCAGCGCCGCGCGTTCGAGGCGCTGTCGCACTCGGACCGGGCGGGGTGTTCGCTCGGCGCGGCGGCGGCGCTGCTGCTCGACTGGGGGGCCGTCCACGCGATGCTCGGCGCAGCCGCCGCCCGTTTCGGGATCGAGCCCCTCGCCCTCGCCTTTCCTGCGCCCTCCATCGCCGAGAGCCATGCCCGCGCCGCGCTGTTCGCCGCGCAACAGGTGCTCGCGCAGCATCGGGGGCTGTGGCAGTTGCTGGAGTCGCGGGCGGTCGCGCGGGAGTGACGGCGGGGCTTGCGCCACGGCCGCCATCCGATAGGCACCGGTGCATGAAACGCTTCGACGGCACGCAGGACTATGTCGCCAGCGCCGACCTGAAGGTCGCGGTCAACGCCGCGGTGACGCTCCGGCGCCCGTTGCTGGTGAAGGGGGAGCCCGGCACCGGCAAGACGGTGCTGGCGCGTGAGATCGCCCGCGCGATGGGCGCCGAACTGATCGAATGGAGCATCAAGTCCACCACCAAGGCTCAGCAGGGCCTGTACGAGTATGACGCGGTGGCGCGGTTGCGCGACGGCCAGCTCGGCGACCCGCGCGTCAGCGACATCGGCAACTACATCCGTCGCGGCAAGTTGTGGGAGGCCTTCACCCGCCCCTCCCCGCCCGTCCTGCTGATCGACGAGATCGACAAGGCCGACATCGAGTTCCCGAACGACCTGCTCCAGGAACTCGATCGCATGGAGTTCCACGTCTACGAGACCAACGAGACGGTGCGCGCCGTCGACCGCCCGATCGTCGTCATCACCAGCAACAACGAGAAGGAACTGCCCGACGCGTTCCTGCGCCGCTGCTTCTTCCACTATCTGAGCTTTCCCGACCGCGAGACGATGCAGGCGATCGTCGAGGTGCATTTCCCCGGCATCCAGAAGATTCTGGTGAACCGCGCGATGGACGTGTTCTACGAGATCCGCGAGGTGCCGGGCCTGAAGAAGAAGCCGTCGACCAGCGAGCTGATCGACTGGCTGAAGCTGCTGCTGCACGAGGACATGCCGCTCGACGTACTCCAGAACCGCGACCCGACGAAGGCGATCCCGCCGCTTGCCGGCGCGCTGCTGAAGAACGAGGCGGACGTGATGCTGTTCGAGCGGCTGGCCTTCATGGCCCGGCGGCAGGGGCGTTAGCGGCCCGGCCCGGCTTGGCTCGGCTCGACGGGGCGTTAAAGCGTCAGCGCGTACACCGGATCGCGGTACACCGCCGCGCCGACCCGGAACGGGCGCTCGCCGACGATCGTGAAGCCGCTGCGCTCGTAGAACCGGCGCGCGCGCGCATTGCCATGGTATACGCCCAGCAACAGCCGCGCCCCGCCGTCCGCCCGCGCCTCCGCGACCGCTCGCGCCATCAGCGCGGGGCCGAGACCGCCGCCATGGAACGACGCGAGCGCATAGAGCCGGCGCAGCTCGGTGTCGCCGTCGCGCGCGATCGGCAGTCGTGACGGTGTCACCACCATATAGCCGACCGGCGCTCCACCGATGTCGTGCCCCGCCAGCGTCACGCGGGTCATCGGGTCGGCGATCAGGGCGGTGAAAGCGGCGGCCGTCAGCCTGTCCCGGCAATGCGCGACGATGTCCGCGCCGTCCAGGATACCGGCGTAGGTCTCAAGGAAAGTGGCGGTCGCGACGAGGGACAGCGCATCGGCATCGCCCGCGCCCGCCGCCCGCAATCGCCAGGCCATCCGGTTGCCGGACCTTCCTTAGCCGACGATCTCGTCCGGCTGGAAGAAGAACGCGATCTCGGTCGCGGCGTTCTCGTCCGAGTCGGAACCGTGTACCGTGTTGGCCTCGATCGACTCGGCCAGTTCCTTGCGGATCGTGCCCGCGCCGGCATCGGCGGGGTTGGTCGCGCCCATGACGTCGCGGTTGCGCCGCACGGCGTCGTCACCCTCCAGCACCTGCACCACGACCGGGCCGGAGGTCATGAAGCCGACGAGGTCGCGATAGAACGGCCGCTCGGCATGGACGGCGTAGAAGTCCTCGGCCTGGGCGGTCGACAGCAGCAGCCGCTTCGACGCGACGACCCGCAGCCCGGCCTCTTCCAGCATCTTCGTCACCGCCCCGGTCAGGTTCCGGCGGGTGGCATCGGGCTTGATGATCGAAAAGGTACGGTTCGCGGCCATGACGGTCACGGGCTCCTGTCTGGATGGCTTGGATCGGCGCGAGCCCTAGGCGGCACGGCCGGGCTTGGCAACTACAGTGGGGGGCACGGCGGCGGGCAACGGTAGCGGCTGGTACGGTAGTGGCGGGTACGGCGTCACGCCACCTTTTCCCAGCCGCCCTCCTCTTTCTGCCGCCAGTAGCTGCGCTCGATCCCGTCGCGCGCGCCCAGCGCCTTCCAGGCCAGCCGGGCGGCCTCGATATGCTCCTCGTCGAAGAAGTGGAACGCGCGGTCGAACGCCGATGCGCCGTCCGTCACCTCGTCGCGCCAGCGTCCGTCGACCAGCGCCACGTGGCGTGCGCCGTTGCCCGCCGTCACCTCGCCCGCGATCAGCACGGGCTGCGTCGCCTCGTCGCCCGACCCCGCCAGCCCGTGCGGCAGGAAGCTGTCGGGCGAATAGGTCCACAGCAACCGGTCGAGGCCGGTGCGCTGCGTCTCGTCCCCGGCGACGATCAGCAGGCGGCCGCCCTCCGCCAGCACCCTGGCGGCGATCTGGGGCAGCACCCGGTCCAGCGGGCGGGTGGTGAGGTGATAGAAGTCGACCCTCATGCCGCGTCCACGCCGTCACCCCTCGAAATTGTCCGCCACGAACCGGTCGAGCAGCCGCACGCCATAGCCCGTCGCGCCCTTGTCGTGGTTCGCTCCCGGCTTGTCAGACCACACCATCCCCGCGATATCCAGATGCGCCCAGCGCACGCCGTCCTCCACGAACCGCTTGACGAACTGCGCCGCGGTGATCGAGCCCGCCCCCTTGGTGCCGATGTTCTTCATGTCGGCGATCGGCGAGTCGATCAGCTTGTCGTACGCCGCGCCTAGCGGGAAGCGCCACAGCAGGTCTCCGGTCGAAAGGCCCGCGGCGAGCAGCTGGTCGGCCAGCGCGTCGTCGTTGGCGAACAGCCCGCCATGCTCGTGGCCCAGCGCGACGATCATTGCGCCGGTCAGCGTCGCCAGATCGACGATCGTCGTGACACGGTGCGTGCGCTGCACCCAGGTCAGGACGTCGGCCAGCACCAGCCGTCCTTCCGCATCGGTGTTCAGCACCTCGATCGTCTGGCCGGACATGCTGGTGACGATGTCGCCCGGGCGCTGGGCGTTGCCGTCGGGCATGTTCTCGACAAGGCCGCAGACGCCGATGACGTTCGCCTTCGCGCGGCGGCCGGCGATGGCCTTCATCGCGCCGACGACCGCGCCGGCGCCGCCCATGTCCCACTTCATGTCCTCCATGCCGGCGGCGCCCTTGATCGATATGCCGCCGGTGTCGAACGTCACGCCCTTGCCGACCAGCGCCAGCGCCGGATCGCCCTCCCCCGCGCCCGACCACTTCAGCGCCAGCACCTGCGCCTCGCGCCGCGAACCCTGGCTGACGCCCAGCAGCGCGCCCATGCCGAGCCGCGCCATCTCCGCCTCGTCGATCACGGTGATCTCGAGCCCCAGCCCGTCCACGCTCGCGCGCACCTGCTCGACGAAGCTTTCGGGGTAGAGGATGTTCGCCGGCTCGGCCACCAGCCTGCGGGTCAGCGCCATGCCCTGCGTGACGGCATCGACCGCTTCGAAGGCCGCCTCGGCTCCGTCGGGCGCGCCGTGGATCGTGATCGTCGCCAGCGTCGGCTTCGCCTTGTCGGCGAGCTTCGTGCGATAGACGTCGTGCCGCCACCCGCGCTGCGCCGCCGCGCCGGCGAACCGCGCGACCGCCTTCGGCGTGGGCGAGGCGCCCGCAAGGTCGACCGTCACAGCCTCTACGCCCGACATCAGCAGCCGGGCGGTCAGGGCGCCGCCCGCCTTTTCCCAATCCGCCTCGCCGCCCGCGCCGATGCCCAGCAGGACGATGCGGCGCAC